>CAZHLO010000076.1:0-5200 GCA_964533385.1 uncultured Dehalococcoidales bacterium
AGAAGCGCCAGCCAGAAAACCGGTACCACCATCCCTATATTGGCAGCCGTGGTGATGGTATTATCCAGCCACGAGCCACGCCTTAAAGCGCACACAATACCGGCAAGGATACCAAATACGCTGGAGAACATCAAGGTGATGAAGCCAATGTACATAGTACGTGGCATACGTTCGGCAATGAGAGTGGAGATAGGTGTCCTGACTGTAATGGATTCCCCAAGGTCACCCCGAAGTACATGGCTAAGCCAATCGAAATACTGGACAAAAATCGGTCTGTCCAATCCCCACTGATGTTTCAGCGCTTCATACTCTGCTTGGGTGATGCGCTGCTGCTGTCCGGTATAAGACTGCCCCAGGAAGATCACGAGGGGGTCGCCCGGTAACAGACGCACGAGTAAAAAGACTATCATGGTGACAATGAGGAGAACGAAGAGGCCGATTATAATTCGGCGAAAAATATAGGCCGTCATATCGACTCTCCTTTAACGTAACCAACAACGCCGGCGCCAAAATATCAAATTATTTTGGCTAAGTTTAGCACGTTCTTCCCCTCTAGTCAATTGGTTAACCCCTCTTCGTATCGAGAAAATGAATGGCTTCAAATTCGACTTTTGCCGCATCTAGCACCGACTTCATTACCTCGCGGTGATTCCAGTCAAACCGCAAGGCAATACCACAGTCGCTAGAGAACTGCCGTGGGGTGGGTATGAGCTGGATAGAGTACCCCTCTTTCATCAGCAACTTCTCCGCGCGCATAACTGCTGAAGCGGTATGAAACAAAACCACCCCGTATTGTGTCATTACCGTACAACCTTGCTTATCGCCTGTATCGCTTCTTGAATATCATCTATCGTGGTGAAAATGCCGGGCGCTAACCGCACCGTCCCTTCGGGAAATGAGCCTATCGTTTTGTGCGCCAGTGGAGCACAGTGCAGTCCTACCCGGGATAATACTCCATATTCCTCATCCAATCTTAGCCCTACCTCAGATACCTGCTTCCCGGCAACTGTGAAAGAGAAGATAGTTATCGAGCGTTCGGGGTCAAGAGTCCCATATACCTTCACCTTTGGAAGAACGGATAAACCATCAATAAGGGTCTGACTCAGCTTTTTCAAATGGTTCCGGATTTCATCAATCCCCCTATCTGTTACCCACTTCAGCTCAGCACCAAGGCCGGCGATTCCAACCAGATTAGCCGTGCCGCTTTCAAATTTATCGGGCAGGTCATCTGGTTGCTCCTCTGAATCAGAACGGCTCCCAGTGCCTCCCTGTATTAGTGGCTCAACCCGTGAGACGTCAACATGGTCAGCAATAACCAGCCCTCCAATGCCTGGAGGTCCCTGTAGCTCTTTGTGCCCAGTGAATGCCAACAAGTCAATCCCCATTGCCTTCACGTCTATAGGGATTGCTCCAGCTGTCTGAGCAGCATCCACCAGCAGCAAAGCGCCAGCCTGATGAGTCATGGAAGCAATTTCAGCAAGCGGCAAAATCGTTCCTACCACGTTGCTGGCGTGTGTGACCACAACAAGTTTCGCGGTGGAGCTAACTGCCTTTTCAAGGTCTTTGACGTCAAGACTTCCATCAGCAGTGCACGGAACTATACTCAAGCGAACCCCCTGTTTCTCCAGGCTGCGTAATGGTCGCATGACCGAATTATGCTCCATGGAGCTGGTGACTACGTGGTCACCCGGTTTCAATATTCCCTTGAGTGCCAGGTTGATGGCATGGGTAGCGTTGCCGGTGAAGATTACACGCAACGAGTTAGAGATACCAAAGAAGCGTGCTATTTTTTCTCTGGTATCGTATATTACACGCGCCGCGGCGATAGACAGCCGGTGTCCGGAGCGACCGGGGTTGCCCCCGGCGCGCTCCAGCACTTCAGTCATGGCTTTCAAAACTTCCGTTGGCTTCGGCCAAGATGTTGCTGCATTATCTAGGTAAATCATTTGTTCAGCACTATCCGGTAGCTACCTTCAGGCTGCTCTTCAACTGTCACGGTCCAGCCAGCATTCCTGGCCAGACGGGAAACGTTCTCACGGGCGGTGCCGGAATCTACTAGCACCTCCACCGTTCCCTTATCAAGCTTTTGTATAGCCTGTCGGGCTAACATGACTGGTTGCGGGCAGGAAAGCCCACGAGCATCTACTGTCTTTATTTCGGTCATAGTTGTAACCTCCTATACCTTAGCCTCTCGCATCGTCAGCCCAATGATAACGCAGATAACTAGACCAGCGATTACCACGAATGGTCCGAACACGCCGGGGCCCGCGGCAGAACTAGCCATACTATAAGTATGGGCGACACCGGCACCAACGAGCATACCGATAACAAACATAGCTGAGTCGGCATCGCCCTCTCCGCTCAGGAAAAGCTGCCGCCCCGGACAACCACCCGCCAGAGTAAAAGCCAGTCCGGCTAATACCATACCGCCAAAATTCCACCACTCATTAGTATGAGCGACTGGCTGATTATTAAATCCAGGGTGGAGCTGTCCCAGGGCTAAGTTGGTAATGAAGGCAGCCATAATCAGGGCTAAAACGCCATTCAACAAATGCGAGTCCTTCAGCAGTATTATGTCCCGTACGGCACCGACCGTGCAGAAGCGGCTTCGCTGTGCAAGAAAACCAATGAGAAGTCCTATCACAAGAGAAATTATAAGTGGTGCATGCTGGCTACCGGGGCCGGTGGTGGAGAAGAATATTGGCCCGGTCGGATTATTGTTAGCATCGCGCCCGAATTGCGGTGCTACAATCAAGAAGACAAGTAGTGTGACCATGATGGCCGGCATCACCCAGCCAACCGCTTTCGGCGCTGGATGGCTCCGGCCAAGGCTAAACCCCATGCGTAGGAAAACGATACCCAGTCCTATGCCAGCCACCAGACCGAGGATACCGAAGATAGCGTTCCAATCACCGCCGGCAAGACGGAGATAGGCACGCCAGGGGCACCCCAGAAAAACCAGGGCTCCAAAAACAGCAAACATGCCGAGAAGGGAACGTCCAAGTGGTGCCGAGCCTGTTCGCGGTTTGAATTCCCTAAAAGCGAGCGCTGCCACCAATGCTCCCAGCACAAATCCAATTATCTCAGGGCGGATATACTGTACCGCGCCAGCACGCTGCAAGCCTAGCGCTCCAGCAATATCACGAGTGAAGCAGACTACACAAATACCCATATTGCCGGGATTACCCAGCATTACAAGCACAGGGGCAAGGACACCTACAACAACACCGGTGACAATTGGTCCCCAGCGGGATGTGAGAAAGCGCAAAATAAGAGATATAAAAAAGCTCCTTTCGTTATGAATTTCTTCCGCCTACCCGAAGAGACCCATAATGAAGGAACTCCGGGCTATTAGAGTGAAATAGTCACGGAGGCAACGCCATGAGCCTTCCACGAAGCAGGACAAGAACAATGCGACACGCGCATTGCGCTGACAACGAATCAAATTCAGCGGTACAGCATTGTCATAGCGTCACCTCCTTTTCAATCGAGTTAGATTGGCATCGCCGGTTAACATTATACAACAAGGATAAAAGGATAAACAATGTCAGCTTTACTTGAATCATCTAACCTTGATTCTTGGGTATGAAACGTCTTCCTTCTCAAACAAGAGCTCGGGAACTGTTTCCCAAGCTACCATCTTAGCAGGGCCAACCTCTCTATTCCAGCCATGTCTCCATCTGCAGGATCCAAGCTTTTGTGACTTATTAGCACGCTATCTCACAAGTAGCATTTCGATTTTGAGATGGCTACTATGGTTAGAACGAAGGTTTACTTGATCTTCTTTGACTTCCCTCTTTGATTGCTCTACGTATTTTCTTAGATATTACCGTTTCGTGCGAAACCAGCCATATATTTTTCTTATGTTGCACTAAAATAATTTTTATAATATAATGCCCGGTGGTACATATTAAATTAACGGAGGCGAGCAGGGTGAATGATAAGAAGAGGCTGCGCCTCACCCAGACCGTTCACGGCGCTGGCTGAGCTTGCAAGATAGGTCCGGGAGACCTAGCTAAAGCATTACGCGATTTACCCCTCATCTCTGACCCAAACCTGATTGCGGGTATAGAGAGGGCTGAGGATGCTGGCGTCTATAAACTGACTGACGAACTGGCCCTCGTTCAAACCCTTGATTTTTTCACGCCTATCGTTGACGACCCTTATACTTTTGGTCAGGTCGCTGTGGCTAATGCCTTGAGCGACGTCTACGCAATGGGAGGGAAACCGCTGACGGCAATGAATATTGTCTGTTTCCCGGTGAATAAGCTGGACATATCTATCTTAAAAGAAATACTGGTCGGCGGATTGGACAAGATGCGAGAAGCCGGGGTACTTTTAGTAGGCGGGCATAGCGTAGAAGACGATGAGCTTAAATACGGCCTCTCTGTTACTGGTGTCGTCCATCCGTCAAAGGTGATACTCAATACCGGAGCCAGGGTAGGGGACAAGATTCTGCTAACAAAACCGCTGGGTACAGGGATAATCAATACTACCCTCAAGGGAGGGCTGGCCGATGAAGGGGCGGTGGCAAAGACAATAGAGTGCATGACCACTCTCAACAGAAAGGCGGCGGAACTGATGACGGAGGTGGAAGTTCATGCTTGTACCGATGTTACCGGTTTCGGGCTTCTCGGTCATGCCTGTGAGATGATCGAAGGGACTGACGTTGGCATGGCAATTGACTCTTCGGCGGTTCCGCTTCTTCCTGAGACAGAAAATTATGCTCAGATGGGGTTTATCCCCGGCGGGACAATCCGTAACCGTGATTTTCGCCTGCATATGATTGAGATGGCTGCTGAGATATCGGATGTGAGGTTACTCATTCTGTTTGATGCCCAAACATCAGGCGGATTGCTTATCTCTGTGCCTCACTCGGAGGCCGAACCACTGGTGGCAAGAATGCGCGAGCATGGTGTCAGTGATGCAACCATCATTGGCGAGATTGTAGCTGAGCCGAAGGGCAAAATCGTCGTGAAGTAGGGCAAAAATTGATAGAAATAACTATCCCTGGCAGCGGAAAATAAATCATCTATAGAAAAGGCTGGGCATGCTATGAATCTAGACTATCTGAGAACATACCTAGAGGTAATTAAGCTGGGGAGTTTCTCGGAGGTAGCCAAGAAGTTATCTATCAGTCAGCCTGCGGTATCCCTGTCTCTTATACACATCTCCGAGCCCACGAGACCGTACTAGATCT
>CAZHLO010000077.1:0-5190 GCA_964533385.1 uncultured Dehalococcoidales bacterium
CTATATTATCAATCAATCTCGTCCTGCCGATTTTTACCGCCAGTGAGACCAGAGCTGGGGGTTTGACTTTGTCCAGTTCGTCCAAGGTCTCGGCGTCGGCGATGCTGATATAGTCAATTTCTGCCAGAGGCTGTTTTTGAATGAGCTCTGTCATCTTTTGGTGGATAGCTTTAGCGTCTTTCTCACCCTCAGAATAGAGCTTTTGCGCCAGAGTTAGTGCTTGACATAAAACGACGGCTTGTTTTCTTTCCTCAGGATTTAGATAGGTATTGCGACTGCTCATCGCCAGACCATCAGGCTCGCGCACCGTGGGCACGGCAACGACTTCCAGGTTCATATCAAGGTCGGCTACCATCTTCTTGATAACCAGTAGCTGCTGGGCATCCTTCTGCCCGAAGTAGGCTCTATCCGGTTGGACGATATTAAAAAGCTTGGCAACCACCGTGGCTACACCCCGGAAATGACCGGGGCGAGAAGCCCCTTCCAGCCTTTCGGCGAGCTTGCTCACCTCCACCCAGCTATTGAACTGGGGTGGGTACATCTCGTCTACTGAGGGCATAAAGACAATATCAACCCCTTCCTTTTCTAGCAGAGCCAGGTCGCGCTGGGGGTCGCGGGGGTATTGCTTAAAGTCTTCCCGGGGGCCGAATTGGGTGGGGTTAACGAAGATACTGACCACCACCGAGGGGTTTTCGGCTCGGGCTTGCCTGACTAAAATCAGGTGACCTTCGTGGAGATAGCCCATGGTGGGGACAAAGCCGACCGGTTCAGGCAGCTTGTGCCTTAATTTCCTCAGGTCGGCTATGGTTTCGACGATTTTCATGCTAAAGACGATTATTCTACCCAGGAAACCTCGTGTTTGGGTCCGAGACCATAAATGATAAAGCCAAAGGGTTTATCGACTTTTTTAACTTTCAGTGGTAGATGGGGCAGCCCTCGGGGCACGGTGACCACGGTAGGAACATTGAAGGTGTGTTTTTCCTGCTCTTTGCCTAAAGCTATCTCGATTTCTGCCCCCAGATAACCCAGATGCTTGGTGTCATGCCCGAAGAAAATCAGACATTTATCGTAGGGGTGGACATGGGATCCTTTTCCATGGTACCACGGGCCGGTTTCGGCGCCGAGCCCCACGGCGAAGTTGAGGTCGAATCCCTCAAGCTGGTCGCCCGCCATCCAGGTCAATTCTTTAGCCTTCGGTGCCTTTTGGATGTTCAGCGGTTTGACTAAATGATTATACTTTGAGCCGGTAGTTTTCATCGGCTTTGAGTCGGTGGGCCACCAGTCAACCTTGTCGTCAGGTCCAAGAATAATATGGCCATGAACAAAGGGTTTATCAATCCTCTTGGTTACCAGCGGGCAGTGAGGCGTTCCTTTGGGGAGAATAACGATTGAGGGAGTATTAAAGGTATGTTTTTCCTGCTCCTTGCCCAACGCTATCTCAAATTCGGCGCCAAGATAATCAAGGTTATTGGTGTCGTGGCCGAAGAAGAGGAGGCATTCATCGTAGGTAGGGTGGACATGGGGTCCGGCCCAGGGATGCCAGACACCGGTTTCTTCATAGCGTCCCAAGGCAAAATTAAGACTGAAATTCTCTAAATCCTTGCCAAACATCCAGATAATTTCGTAGGCGTTGGCTCCCTTGGGTCCTTCGTTGACCGGCATTGTTTTGACTAAGTGCCCGTATTTTGTTTTCGCCATGGTAAATATCTCCTTGATAAAAAGTGGACTATTTAGTTAGCTCAGCTAATATGCTTTCATCCACGGAAAAGCTTTGCTTGTCGGTGGGGAAACTGCCGGTTTTTACCTCATTGTAAAATTCAGTAACGGCGTTTCGGATGATATCAGCGAGCTTGGCGTATTGTTTGGCATGTTTGGGTATAAAGTCGGATAAGCTCAAGATGTCGTTTATAACCAGAACCTGACCGTCGCAGCCAGCGCCAGCCCCGATGCCGATAGTGGGGATGACTATCTTCTGTGTGATTATTTTGGCGAGCTGGGAGGGGACAGTCTCCAGGACGATGGCAAAGGCTCCGGCTTTTTCCAGTGTTTTAGCATCTTCAAGGAGTCTGGCGGCGGCTTCTGGCGTCTTGCCTTGAATTTTATGGCCACCAAGCTGGTGGATTGACTGGGGGGTAAGCCCGATGTGACCCATAACCGGAATGCCGCACTCCACAATTCTTCTTACCTTCTCCGCCACCGTTACACCACCCTCAAGCTTGACTGCCTGAGCGCCTCCCTCCTGAATAAAGCGGGCGGCATTTCTGAGGGCATCCTCAACGCTTATGTGGTAGGTCATAAAGGGCATATCGCCAATTACCATCGCCTGCTTGGTGCCTCTGACTACCGCCTTGGTATGGTGGAGCATCTCCTCCATGGTTACCGGTATGGTTGATTCGTAACCGAGGACGACCATGCCCAGGCTATCTCCCACCAGAATTAGCGGTATTCCCGCCTCGTCAACGAGCTTGGCTGTGGAATAGTCATAGGCGGTGAGCATGGCGATTTTCTCGCCTTTTTGCTTCATCTCTTTTATCTGGTTTATGGTGATACGCATTTATCCCCCCAGAAAGGTATCGCCCCGAGCGCTTGTTTGGTTTCAATGATGGCGTTTTTCTCGTCAACATAGACCAGTTTGGGGATGAGATTGCGGGCTTCCTCTTCCTCAAGCTGACAGTAGGAGAGGATGATAACGATATCTCCGACGGCGGCTAGTCTGGCAGCAGCCCCCCGGATACTGATTACTCCGCTATCAGGCTCGGCTTCAATGGCATAGGTCTCAAAACGGGCACCGTTATTTACGTTCAGCACCTGAACCTGCTCGTAGGGGAGAATGTCAGCCGCTTCCATAAGCCTTTTGTCGATGGCAATGCTCCCTTCGTAGTCAATATTGACCTGGGTGACATGGGCTCGGTGGATTTTGCTTTTAAGCATTATTCTCATCATACCCTCCAATAATTTATTTAGCCTGGGTTTTCCAGTATCGCCTGTAGCTTCTGCGCTTGAGATTCATTTATTTTTCCCTTAGCCAGGGCAATGGGGATGGTCTGCCGACCAAGCTCGCGGTAGGTGGAGAGGAGGTGGGGGGCGGTTTGATTTAGGGCATTAAGGTGTTTATTAATCGTTCCGATGTCTCCACGAGCGATTGGTCCAGTGAGGCAGTTAGGAATACCGATAGTCTCAATATTGTGAAGCGTGCCGCGTATCAGTGGCAGTAGTGCCTGAGTAGCCTGATGAGGTGGTATATTAAAGCTTTGCCAGAGGTCGGTAGCCAGCTTGACCAGAGTTACCATATAGTTGCAGGCGATGACTGCCGAGGCATGATAGAGCACCTTATCGCTAGCCTTTAGCACTACCCAGTGACCATCAAGGGCGGTAGCCATTTCCTTGAGGGTGTTTAGTAACGGTTCTTCAGCCTCAAGGGCAAAGGTTGAGCCCGGTATATTCTCCATGGCTTGTTTGACACTGGCGAAGGTCTGCAGGGGGTGGAAGACGCCGACCTGCGCCCCTAACTCTCTGGCTGGTTGCAGGATATCTACAGAATCGGCACCGCTACAGTGGACCACACTTTGTCCGGGGCGCCACTGTATTTGAGAGGCTACCGGGGCGATGGCATCATCGGGGGTGGTAATGAAGACAAGCTCGGCATTATCGGCAACAGCTTGACTATTATTAAAGGCACGGCAGCCATCAACTGCCCATGCCAGATTCTGGGCTGAGGTTTGGCTGCGGCTGGATACGGCGACTACGGGATAGCCGTTTTTAGCCAGCCTCACCGCCAGGGCAGTACCTACAGTTCCGGCGCCGATGAATCCTAATTTAAGCATTTTACCCAGCCAGATTGAGATTAAAAAATGCCTTCTCCGACACAGCCAGAGAAGGCATCCCAAATACAAATTCTATTTTTGCCGTCTCGGTCGTATCCGATCCAAGCGACTCAGATTGTTAAAAAATTTTTGATTAGCTTACCGCCCTACGGGTCGATAGCTATTACCACTTTCAGTATATGGGCTGGGTAGGATTTTGTCAATAGTCCTTTAGGTCATTTTACCCACCGCCGGGTCTGACCAGAGGGATTTTGGCAGCACATAGAGGGCAGTCCTGCGGCGAGTAGGTTACAGTTTCGGCCCGGTGGCAGCTAAAAAAGGGAACGCCAAAATCCATCTTTTGCTCGGAGCGGTCAACCAGTACGCCGATGCCGATTATTATGCCCCCTTGCTTGGTCGCCGCCGCCATAACCTGGCGGATGGAGCTACCGGTGGTGAGAATATCGTCGACGATGAGGACTCGCTCGCCGCGTTCGATACTAAAGCCTCGTCTAAAAGCTCTTTCTTTGTCGCCTACCTTTTCCGCGAAGATGCCTCTTACTCCTAACTGTCTGGCTACTTCAAAGGCGAGGATAATGCCGCCGGTGGTTGGTCCAGCCACTACTTGGATTTTTTGCTTGCGGAAGTGGTCAGCAATGAGGCGGCAGAGCTGCTGGGTGTAGTTTGGATACTGTAAAACCTTGAACTTCTCCCAGTAGACTGGGGAGTGCAGCCCGGAGGCGAGCAGGAAGTGCCCCTTAAGTATCGCCCCTGATTTTTCAAAGATTTCCTCTATATTTTTTGTCAACCCTATCCCCTTTCAATCTACCCCGGTAGTGCCTTCAAGTTGTTCCTCCAGTGGGTAGTGATGAACAACCCCCCATTCGCTCAATGGCCAGAACGATAGCCAGGCTTTGCCCACTATGTTTTCCCGGGGTACTGTCCAGCCTCTATGGGAATCATTGGCATTATTACGGTTGTCACCGAGAACAAAATATTCATCCTCAGGGATTTCTGTCAGGGGGAAGGTATAGGCGGGGGGCTCTTTAATATAGGGCTCATCTAGCTTTGTGCCGTTAACATATACCGCCCCATCTTTTACTTCTACAGTATCGCCGGGCAAGGCAATGATGCGCTTGATATAGACTAATTCGGGGTCAAAGGGCGGGTGCAGTATAATTACATCGCCCCTCCCCGGGTCGTGGAAGTGATAGACTACTTTATTGACTAGTAGCCGTTCTCCCTCATAAAAGTTGGGCTCCATGCAACTCTCTACTACAACAAAACTCTGAAGCGTGATGTGTAGCAGGAAGAAAATCACTACTGCCAGTGCCAGTGTTATCAGGATGTCGCGGAAGAGCGGTCTCATTTAATAGCTAGCCCCTTT
>CAZHLO010000078.1:0-5159 GCA_964533385.1 uncultured Dehalococcoidales bacterium
GGTCGCTGTTTAAGGATAGCTTGGGGACGAAGGGATAATGCCGATATACGAGTATATTTGTTCCAATTGCAAGTTTAAATTTGAATTGCTCAGAGCCATGAGCCAGTCAGAGGAGAGCGCATCCTGTCCCAGTTGTGGCGGTGGTGCTCAGCGAGTGCTTTCATTATTCTCCAGAAGTTCTGAGGGGTCACCGGCTTCGGAGACAGGAAGCGCCTGCTCAAGTTGCTCGGCAACTTCATGCGACTCTTGCTCATTAGCCGGATAAGGGGGCAAATGAGAAAGCGGAGAATGCACCTTTTCTGTCATTCTTGCGGCAGGGTAGTGGAATGTCCTCCTGAAGCGCCGCCCTGCGAGGTGCTCAAAGGCTGGCTGACTGTTTCTCAGTGGAAAGGTTTTGGCTCCGTTGAGCGTTATGACTTCTGCTCCTTCAGTTGCCTTGAGTCATGGGTGGATGCCCAGCTTCCTAGAGTCCCTGAGGTATTTCTGAAATCCTTTGGAGAGGATAAGAGCTAGGAGATGAAAACGCTTATCCTGGGAGTGGGCAATCCCATTCTCACCGACGATGGAGTGGGAATCAAGATTGCCCGCAGGCTCAAGGAGAGAAATCCTGAACTAGAAGTGATAGAGACCAGTGAAGCCGGGATTGCCCTTCTTGACTTTATAGTGGGCTATGATAAGCTCATCATCATTGATTCGATAAGAACGGAGAGAGGGAAACCGGGAGAGTTCTACAAGCTTGGGTTAGAAGCTCTAAAGCCTGTTGCCAATCTGTCTTCGTCTCATAGCATGGATATTGCCACTGCCTACGAGATTGGGCAGAGGCTGGGATACAGGATGCCCAAGCGTATTAGCATATATGCTGTGGAGATAGAGGATAATACCACCTTTGGTGAGAAGTGCACCGGAGAAGTGGGGGGGAGGATACCATTCATCACTGAGCAAATAATAGGGGAGGAAAAGCTGTGAGCGATTTTGAGCCCAAGATTATAGTCTTCTGTTGTAACTGGTGTTCCTATGCCGGGGCAGACCTGGCTGGCACCTCGAGGTTAAAGATCAAGCCCAATTTCAGGGTAATCCGAACCATGTGTTCGGGAAGGGTGGAACCCTCCTTTATTTTCCACGCCTTGGCTAAAGGAGCCGATGGGGTGATGGTAGCCGGATGCCATCCCGGCGATTGCCACTATAACAGCGGCAATTATAAAGCAAGGCGCCGGGTAATGTTGCTCAAAAAAGCACTCCCACAACTTGGGATAGAACCTGATAGATTAAGGCTGGAATGGATTTCCGCCTCTGAGGGCACAAAATTCCGCAGCACAGTGAACGAGTTTATTGACCAGGTCAAAGAGCTTGGTCCCCTTCATTAAATCAGACCTCCTTTTAAAGCAAATGAGGCTGACCAAAGTAGAGAGATTAGCCAGAATAAGTGTGCGTGGGGTGGTGCAGGGGGTCGGCTTCAGACCCTTTGTCTACCGCTTAGCCCAGGAGCACAACTTGAAGGGGTGGGTGCGCAATACTTCAGGTAATGTGGAGATTGAGGTGGAGGGGGATGTGGAGACTGTTGAAAGTTTTGTGCACGACCTTGAAGCCAAAGCCCCTCCTATGGCGCACATTGAAAATGTCGAAGTCACCTTCTATCCCCTGAAGGGTTATACTGACTTCCAGATTGGAGAAAGCCTGAGCCAGCAGGGACAATACCAGCTGGTATCGCCGGATATCGCCACCTGCGAGGACTGTAAGCGGGAGGTTTTCTCCCCCACCGACCGCCGCTCACATTATCCCTTTACCAACTGCACCAATTGTGGTCCTCGTTTTACCATTATTGAGGACATCCCCTACGACCGCCCCAAGACTACGATGCGTCAGTTTGAGATGTGCTCCCAGTGTCGGCGAGAATATCATGACCCTCTAGACCGGCGCTTTCATGCTCAGCCCAATGCCTGTCCCCAATGCGGACCCGGCTTAGAGCTGGTCGATGGCGGTGGCAATCCGGTTGATTGCGGCGATGTCATTGAGGCGGCAAGCCAGCTTTTGAAAGAGGGCAAGATTCTGGCGGTTAAGGGACTGGGGGGATTTCAACTGGCTTGTGATGCCACCAGCGAGGTGGCAGTAAACACCTTGAGAGCCAGAAAGAGGCGTCCCTCTAAACCTCTGGCAGTTATGATAGCCACCCTGGAGGAAATCGAAAAGCACTGCCTGATATCTTCCGAGGAGAGGAAACTTCTTCAATCTCCCCAGTGCCCCATTGTGCTCTTACGGTGGAAGCATGACTCATCCAATATCTCCCCGGCGGTAGCCCCAAATCTGAAATACCTGGGGGTCATGCTCCCCTATACCCCGTTGCATCACCTGCTGCTAAAAGAGAGCAATCTGCCGCTGGTGATGACCAGCGGCAACCTCAGTGAGGAGCCTATCGCCAAGGATAACGATGAAGCTTTGACCAGGCTCAAAGGAATCGCCGACTACTTTCTGCTTCACAATCGGGGCATCTATGCCCGCTATGATGATAGCGTCTGTATGGTGGAGGGCACACACCAGGCGGTAAGGCGAGCGCGGGGCTATGCCCCCTATCCCATCTTCTTTCCTTTCAAATCAAAGCAAATTCTCGCCTGCGGGGCTGAGTTTAAGAATACATTTTGTCTTACCAAGGATGAGCACGCTTTCTTGAGCCAGCACATTGGCGATATGGAGAATGAGGAGACTCTGGAGCACTTTGAGAACACTATTGAGCTTTATAAAAAGCTATTTCGCGTTGAACCCGAGATTATAGCCTATGATATGCACCCGGAGTATCTGGCAACTAAATACGCCCTTAAAGTGGGTTCTGAGCAGGGGTTAAGCCTGGTTCCGGTGCAGCACCATCATGCCCATATTGTAAGCTGTCTGGCGGAGAATAAGGTCAAAGGGCCGGTTATCGGGGTAGCCTTTGATGGCACCGGCTATGGCACCGATGGCACCATCTGGGGAGGAGAGTTTCTGCTGGCTGACCTTGGCTGCTTTCAGAGGTTGGGGCATCTGGAATATGTGCCCCTGCCGGGCGGGGAGGCGGCGATAAGGAAGCCCTACCGTATGGCGTTGAGCTATCTTTATTCCCTGCTGGGAGAAGATTTCTCCTTGAAAGGTCTCCCCATCAGCAAACTTAATTCCCTCGAGCTTGGCACAATAAAACAGCAGCTAAGGAGGAGGATAAACTCTCCTCTAACTTCGAGTGTGGGCAGGCTTTTTGATGCCGTTTCCGCCTTAACTGGAGTGAGAGCGGAGATAGACTACGAGGCTCAGGCAGCCATTGAGCTGGAGATGCTGGCCCCGGATGAAAAAGATAAATCGGGGTCTTATCCCTTCTCCATTGTTGAGGAGGGGGGAATGAGGGTGGTGAAACTAAAGGAATTATTGGCGGCATTAGTCCGGGATGTCAGAAATAAAACCCCTGTGCCAGAAATATCACTCAAGTTTCACCATACCGTGGCTGAGATAGCCGCTGCGATGTGCAAATTGATTGCCGGGGAGAGTAAAATAAATCAGGTGGTGTTGACCGGCGGCGTTTTTCAAAACCGTCTGCTGCTGAGGCTGGCTACCGACGCCTTAAGGACAGAGGGTTTCAGCGTGCTCACCCATCATCTGGTGCCCTGTAACGACGGCGGCATTTCCCTGGGGCAGGCGGTTGTTGCCCATTTTTATAACGAGGAGGCAGGATTATGACTAAGACAAAGATGGGAC
Organism: uncultured Dehalococcoidales bacterium; assembly: GCA_964533385.1. Taxonomy (GTDB): domain Bacteria; phylum Chloroflexota; class Dehalococcoidia; order Dehalococcoidales; family BS750m-G39; genus CAZHLO01. The sequence goes on from CAZHLO010000078.1 coordinate 3,715, forward strand.
CTCATCCGATGCTCTGGCCCCACCCCACGGTCCTGGTCGGGGCTGATGTTGATGGCAAACCTGACTTCGCTACTGTCGCCTGGGCTGGTGTCGCCGCCGGCACCCCACCGGCCGTTTCCATCGCCCTGCAGCACCACCGCTACTCCCTTAAGGGCATCCGCCAGAACCTGACCTTCTCGGTCAACATTCCTTCCCGCGAACTGGTCAGGGAAACCGATTATTGTGGCCTTATCTCCGGCGCTAAAACGGACAAGGTAAGAGACTGCAAGTTCAAGGTCTTCTACGGCAAGACGGCCGGCGCCCCGCTTATCGAGCAGTGCCCCATTAATATTGAATGTGAGGTTCTGCACATCCTTAATATGGGGAGCCATGCCTTGGTCATCGGCAAGGTGATTGAGACCCATGTCTCCGAGGACTGCCTGACCGACAGCCAGCCGGATATGAATAAGGTCAGGCCATTTATCTTTGTTCCCAGCAAATACCATGCCATCGGCGAGGCCTTCGCCGACGCCTTTAGCGTTGGTAATGAGATTAAAAAGGTCAAAGGATAAGCTATGTGTCTGGCTATACCAGCATTAATTACCTCAATAGAAGACAAAGAGGCTGAGGCTGAGATTGGAGGCATAACCCGCCGCATCAGCCTCTGGCTCACCCCTGAAGCCAAAGTGGGCGACTATGTCCTTGTCCACACCGGCTATGCCATAAATGTCCTTGACCAAAAAGAGGCGGAGGAAACATTAAGTCTTTTAGAAGAAATAGCGAGGCTGGCTGAGGAGGAAGGTTGAAATTTATCTCTGAATTTCGGCGCTCGGAACTGGCTGAGGGGCTAATCTCCCGAATTCATCATCGGTCAAAGACCCCAGCCCGTTTTATGGAGTTCTGCGGTGGTCATACCGTGACCATCTTCAGATATGGCATCCGCCAGGTTCTACCCCAAACCATTGATATGGTATCGGGGCCGGGGTGCCCTATCTGCGTCACTGCCAATGCTGACCTGGATAAGGCGATTGCCCTGTCCCAAATCCCAGATATAATCATCGCTACCTTTGGCGATATGCTTAAAGTCCCGGGAAGCCATTCTAGCTTGCAAGCGGTCAAGGCTGACGGTGCCGAGGTGCAGACAGTATATTCCACCATGGACGCTCTCAAAATAGCCGAGGACAACCCGGCTAAGTCGGTGGTCTTCCTCGGCATCGGCTTTGAGACCACCGCCCCCACTATTGCCGCTTCTATCCTTCAGGCGGGGGAAAAGGGGATAAGGAACTATTACGTCCTTTCTTTACATAAACTATGTCCACCGGTAATTCGAGCTCTGCTTGACTCTGGTGAGGTCAAGCTTGATGGGCTTATCTGCCCCGGGCACGTGAGCGCCATTATTGGCTCCCACCCTTGGGAATTTATCGCCCGTGACTATGGCATCCCCTGCGTCGTCTCCGGCTTTGAGC
>CAZHLO010000079.1:0-5143 GCA_964533385.1 uncultured Dehalococcoidales bacterium
CTACCCACCCCTAAGGAATATGACATCCTTCTCGGTGAGCCCAGACTGCCGGCGCCCGACCTAGAAGCCAGTGGGGAAAATATAGCAGGGCTGAAAGGGATACCCTCGGCAGAAAGGTGGAGATCCTGGAAAAGTGAACTCAGCCGCTGCATTCGGTGTTATGCCTGCCGGAATGTCTGCCCGGCTTGCTTCTGTCAGCGGTGCTTTGTCGAGGAGACCGAACCTCAATGGGCGCTGCCGATACCGCGATGGCAGGATAACCTCATCTTCCAAATCGTGAGAAGTATCCATGTCGCTGGCCGGTGTACCGACTGCGGTGAATGTGAGCGCGCCTGCCCGGTGAATATACCTTTAAGAAGCCTGACCCGAGAGATGTATGACATAGTGGATGAGCTGTTCCACTTCAAGACAGGCATGGACAAGGAAGCCCTGCCCCTAATGACCCATTATGAACAGGAAGAGGCTGAGGATTTATTTAGGTAGAGATGACTAAGAAGATAAGCAAAAAGGATATAGCCAAGCTCCTCAATCAGTGGAGCCAGCAGTTTGCCGTGTTTGCCCCCTCGAAAGAAAGCGGCGTGGCTGAGATGGCGGAGTGGGATGGTAAAGATACCAGTTTTATAGACTGGTACCGGAATACGATTGTTCCCCCCAAGGCTAGCTTCCTCCCCCCGATGGAGGAGATGTTCCGCTTCCGAAAAGAAAAGGAGGGCTACCACATAGAACTGCCGCCCTCGGATGAACATAAGCCGTTGATTTTTGGCATCCGCCCCTGTGATGCCAGAGCCATGGCCATACTGGATATGACCTTTGCGGAGGCTTACCAAGACCCATACTATCTGGACAAGAGGAAGAACGCGGTATTAGTCGGGCTGGGCTGTACCAATCCATGCGAAAGCTGTTTTTGCACCTCTTTAGGTATCAGCCCCGCCGAGTCAGCCGACGTCGACCTGATGCTCACCGATATCGGCGACGAGTTCTTAATTGAAGAAGTCACCGCCAGGGGTGAGGAGCTAATGGTCAAGACGAGCGGTTTAAAAGAGGCAACCAAGGACGACGAGGCTAAAGCCAAACAAGCTAAAAAGGCAGCTTATAATAAGGTTAGCCGAAAATTAGACACCGAGGGCATTGTTGATAAGCTACTCGCCAGCTTTGATGATGAAGGCTTCTGGGAGAAGGTAGCCGCCAAGTGCATAAGCTGCGGCATCTGCACTTTGCTCTGCCCCACCTGTTATTGCTTTGACATTAGTGATGAGCTGGTCAGGCAGGAGGGGACGAGATTCCGGAACTGGGATAGCTGTGGCTTCCCCGTCTATACCAAGATGCCCATGGAGAACCCCAGAGCCGAGAAGTGGAAAAGGGTGAGACAAAAGGTATGTCATAAATATGAGTTCTATCCTATGACCTTCAGTGTCATCGCCTGCACCGGCTGCGGGCGGTGCGTTCGGCTGTGCCCGGTGAACTGGGATATTACCCAGGTGATAGAGAGCGTACCGGTCAAGGTCAAAGGAGTGAGATGACAGTTACCGATACCAGATTCTTTGCCCAGGGCAATGTTTACCTGCCGCATATAGTGGTAATAGAGAGGATAATTGAGGAGACGCCCAGCGTCAGGACCTTCCATTTCAACTTTAAGGACAGGAAGCTGCAGAAGGAGTTCAGCTTTGAGTCCGGGCAGTTCGGCGAATACTCTGTCTTCGGTATTGGCGAAGCCCCCTTCTGCATCTCCTCCAGCCCCACCCGCCGCCACCACCTGGAGTTTGCCGCCCAAAGGGTGGGCAAAGTAACCAACGCCCTACACCGGCTCGGTGTCGGCGCTGAGATAGGCTTCCGAGGACCCTATGGTAACAGCTTCCCCCTTGATTCTTTAAAAGGCAAAGACCTGGTCTTTGTTGGCGGCGGCATTGGGTTGGCCCCGTTACGCTCACTTATCTGGAATGTGATAGACAATCGGGATAAATATAAAAAGATAAATATTATCTACGGCGCCCGCACTCCCTCCGACCTGTGCTTTAAATACGACCTTGAGGTATGGGGCAAGGACAAAACGGTAAGCATGGTAACTACCGTAGACCGGGGCGACGACACCTGGAAAGGCAAAGTAGGTCTGGTGCCCAAAGTATTAGAGGAGGTAGCCCCTTCAGCCAAAAACGCCGTGGCTATCGTCTGCGGACCACCAATTATGATACGGTTTACCTTCCCTGTGCTGGAAAAACTGGGCTTTACCCCCGAGCAGATGCTCACCACTTTAGAGAAGAGGATGAAGTGCGGCATCGGCAAGTGCGGAAGGTGTAATATCGGGAATATCTATGTCTGCCGCGATGGGCCGGTTTTCAGCTACGCCCAGATTAAAAGTTTCGTCTCCAGCGAATACTAAACCAGCGCCCCCTCCATCTCAGCCACGATTTGCTCGTTGGTGAAATGCTCCAGGCTTACGGCATCACTGAAGCAGGCAGCAACACAGGCGCCACAGGCCTTGCACAGGGCTTCATTGACCCGACAAACCTTTTTATCTGCATCAAAGTCAATGGCATTATAGGGGCAAACAAGTTTGCAGGCCTGACAACCAGAGCAGATTCTCTCATCAATTACCGCCGTGGCGGCTTCAATCACGACTTTACCCTTGCTAATCATCGCCAGAGCTTCAGCCGCTGCCGCTGAAGCTTGAGCTACCGCATCAGGTATGTCCTTGGGACCTTGGCAGCAGCCAGCCAGAAAGATGCCATCGGTCATGGTGGCTACTGGCTCAAGCTTGGGGTGCCTCTCGAGGAAGAAGCCATCGGCGCTGCGGCTGATATTGAATAAGCGAGCGATAGCCTCAGCATCCAGCTGCGGCTCCAGGGCACAGCTGAGAATAACCATATCCACCGGCTGGCGGCTCTGCCGCCCGACCAAGGTATCCTCAAACTGGACAATGAGCTTGCCTTCTTCTTCAGGCGTTTCAGCGATGTCGGTTATCTCCGCCGGACGACCGCGGATAAAGACCGTCCCTTCATTGAGAACGCGGTTATAGAACTCCTCATAGCCCTTACCGAAGCTCCGTATATCAATATAGAACTCATAGACCTCGGCAGCGGTATGCTCCTTTATCAGATGAGCAAACTTCATAGAGTGCATGCAGCAGACGCGGGAGCAATACTCGTGGTACTTCTCATCTCTACTACCCACGCAGTGAATAATGGCAATGCTTTTCGGCTCCGAACCATCCTTGAGCACAATACTGCCTTCGGTGGGGCCTGCCGAATTGACCATCCGCTCAAACTCAAGGCTGGTGATGACATTGTCCAGGCGCTTGTAGCCATAGGCATAGATGGGGGTGGGGTCAAACAGGTTAAAGCCAGTAGCCAGGATTATGGAGCCAACCTCAACTTCAATTACCTTGTCTTTCTGCTCAAAATCGATAGCCTTCGCCTCGCAGAACTTCTCACAGGCACGGCATGTCCCTTTAAGAAAATAGGCGCAGTGTTCCTTATCAATGACCGGAATATTGGGCACTGCCTGAGGGAAGGGGGTATAGATGGCCTTTCTCTTGCCCAGACCGGCTTCAAACTCGCTATCCACCTTCCACGGGCATTTGGTCTGGCACAAGCCACAGCCGGTGCACAAGGCTTCGTCTACGTAGCGCGCTTTCTTCCTGATTTTGACCTTGAAATTGCCGATATAGCCGGAGACCTCCTCAACTTCACTGTAGGTCAGTAGCTCAATGTAGGGGTGGGAGCCGACCTGCGTCATCTTGGGGGTAAGGATGCACGCCGAGCAGTCCAGGGTGGGGAAGGTCTTATCCAGTTGCGCCATATGCCCCCCAATACTGGGGTCTTTCTCTACCAGATAGACCTTGTGCTCGGAATCGGCAATCTTGAGCGCTGCCTGGATGCCAGCAATGCCCCCACCCTACCACCAGGGTACTGGAATTGACCGGCACTTCTCTGGTCTCCAGCGGCTGATGATAATAGACCCGCCTCACCGCGGCACTGACCAGCGCCTTGGCTTTCCCAGTAGCCTCCTCTTTGTCCTCAGTCACCCAGGAGCACTGCTCACGAATATTAGCCATCTCAAAGAGATAGGGGTTTATCCCCGCCTCCTGACAGGCACGGCGAAAAGTCGGCTCATGCATGGTCGGGGAGCAAGAGGCAACCACTACCCGATTAAGCCCTAACTCTTTGATGTCCTTCTTAATAAGCTCCTGCCCGGGGTCGGAGCACATAAATTTATAGTCGCGGGCAACGACCACCCCTTCCAGACCCTGGGCAAAGCGGACGACTTCCCCAGTGTCAACCGTACCGGCGATATTGCTACCGCAATGGCAGATATATACCCCAATCCTGGGTTCCACTCGAACCTCCTCCTTGCCAATCAAATACTATCATAAAGTTGCTGGTAGTGGCACACCTTGGTCAATTAAGCATTTCTGCAGGGCAACGTGTTCCACATCCCTTGGCCTGATACCCTTCTTTATCGCTAACGCTGCCGCGGTGCCTGCCGCTTGCCCAACGGCTATGCAGTGCGGAATGAGGTTAAAGTCCTCTTGGACAATATCCTCTGCGGAGTAGATACGACCAGCAACAAGCAGTCCTTCCACTTTTCTCGGCACCAGAGAACGGTAAGGAATATGCACGTGTGGGTGCTCCGGTGATACATTAAAGTTGAGGTCCGGACACACCGCTATGGTGTCTTCAAAAATCGTGCCTGACCGCATGTCCTTCTCAGTGACCATGTACTCTCCAACTACTCGTCGGCTGCCTCGAGTACCAAGCTGGGGAGCGGTGTTCAGTATAAAGCTCTTCTCAAACCCGGGTACATGCTTTTTGAAGAAGTCGTATGTTATCAACATCTTCTTGCGGACATTGACCTCTATCCAGGTAAGGTCGTCAACATTCAGGATATCGCGATCTGGAATCCAGTTGTTAAACCACACAACGTCATCCAGTGCGGTTGGTTGCCACACAGGAAATCCGCCCAACTTCTTGAGCTCATCCATTAGTTCAGTATACCCCTGCTGATTAGAGCGCCAGAAGTAGCGAGCTCTCTTTGTGTCAACATCTCCCAGTTGAAAGACCACGGCTGCCGTGGCAATCCTAAGTTTAGGGCCAATCTTTCTATCAAAGTCAGCTCCAGCCGATGGTAAAAGGTCACCGTCTCCAGT
>CAZHLO010000080.1:0-5111 GCA_964533385.1 uncultured Dehalococcoidales bacterium
CTACAGTCACTAAACCCCTAATGGGTTGGCTGTCTGACCGCTACGGACGCATACCTATGATTGTCTCCGGGCTGGCTCTGGGGGGTATTACTACTGGCAGTATGATACTCTCCTCCAACTACCTAGTTATTTTGGTGTTGATAGTTATGTTTGGTCTGGGCTTAGCCACGGTGACCGCTTCTACATCAGCGCTGGTGGCTGATCTTTCTCGGGCGCAAGGTAGAGGAGGCGCTTTGGGCATTCTCTCTAGCATTATGGATATCGGTCATTCAAGCGGTCCCATGGTCGCCGGAGTTCTGATTGGTGCTTACTCATATCAGATGACCTTCGGGATAATAGGTAGTAGTCTGGTTGTAATAAGTCTATTTTATTGGCTCGGTATGCGCCGGTTTGTTTATCGTACCGGGAAACTAACAATTGGCACTTAGCCTTATCTTGGATGCCACATATGTCACTTATTGCACAAACACTCAAATTGTTACCTCAGCACTCAGTTAGTCTCCGGATTCACAACTCGGAGGTTACACATCCACTTTTTGCCTAACCAACACGTCGGGATTAATCTCGTCTTTTATGGATGCACTGGGGTCTATCACAATAGGTATGTTGCCCTGTTGCCAGACCTCATAGATTTCCTCTGGTGAAACGAACTCTGCGGTGACCCCTTCAATGGTTTTCTCTCCATCAAAGACCGCTTCCGAGAAGGCGGTGCCACGGCTAACGGCAAGAGGATTAGCTATCTCGGTAAGGCACACCCGGAAATGGCTACGATGTAACCGGTGAGCTATGCCACTGGCTATTTCTCCCCCGCCTTTGATTAACACTATAAGCTCAGATAGTTTTCTTACCATTTCCCGTCTCCTCTCCCTCCATTACCCTCCAATCATTGGTACAGACATTCATCCTCTTCCCCCTGACGGAGCTAATTAAAGTGATGCCCAAGTTATCAGCTATCCTTATTCCTAGATTAGTAGGTGCAGATATGGAGATGATTATGGGAATACCTCTTTTAGCTACCTTGTGCAATATCTCTGAGGAAGTTCTTCCACTGGTTATTACTACCCGGTCATCGGTGGGGATATCTTCCAAAAGGCACTTGCCAAAGATTTTATCAATGGCATTATGCCTACCTATATCCTCGCTGAAGACCAATATACTTTTCCTATCACATAAGGCAGCACTATGAACACCACCTGTTGCCAAATAAACCTTGGAGCTATGTTGAAATTCGTTCACCAAGGCGAAAATTTCATCGGTTGATATTTTCATCTGGGACTCTACTTTTTGGTTGGCGGCATCGGCAGCACTGTAGAAAGAAGCTCCTCTTCCACACCCCGAAGATATAATCCGCTTGAACAAGATATCTTGAGCGAATTCCTTGTTCTCCTTGGTTTCTACTCGTACCACACCTCTCTGGTCATCAATCATTACCTTCTTGATTTCATCCTTGCTGCTTAGGAACCCTTCGGAGGAAAGAAAACCGACGGCCAAATACTCCAGATTCATTGGGGAACAGAGCATAGTTACCAATTCTTGGTCGTTTAGGATGATGGTAACTGGAAGCTCTCTGGCAAACACCTCCTCAACACTGCTTCTGCCTTCCTTGGTAAGCCGCAATACTGAAACCTTCTCTATCTCATTCTGCATCTTTTCCCACCCTTATCTGGTCACCAGCCCTGACCAGTCCACCATGAATTACTCTGGTAAAGACACCCTCTTTGGGCATGATACACCTCCCTATCTGGCGGAAGATAGCACATCCGCTATGGCACTCTTTACCAATTTGGCTAATTTCTAAAATAATTTCATTTCCTATAGATATTTCGGTACCAATAGACAGCGAGACGAGGTCTATTCCTTCGCAGGTAAGATTTTCAGCAAAATCTCCCGGACCGACATCAAAGCCTAAACTTCGCATCTTATTAATGCTTTCAATAGCGAGCAGGCTTACCTGACGATGGGTGCAGCAATCAGCATGGGCATCGCCAATAAGACCAAAGTCCTCCTGAAGGCTTCCTTCCTTAACCGCTTCCTTTTTAGTGCCCTTTTTCTCGCTGGTGCAGACAGCAATTATTTTTGCCATGTATCACCTTTTATATTTCTTCAGAGCGCCGTAGAAAGCCTTCCAGAAGGGGTCGACGATAGGGTGCTCCAGTCTCTTCTCCTTCCCTCTTTCTATTAAAACCATTCCTTCTCCTGGCTTGGTCAATTCCCCGACGATTGAAGACTTTATACCCTTTTGAGACAGAGCCTTTACTACCTCTTGAGCTTTATGCTCACGGCAGGCAATGATTAGCGTCCCTTCGCTAATAGAGGCGTAAGGGTCAATGCCAAAATAAGAGCATATTTCTTCAACACACTCCTCGACTACAATCTGCTCCTTCTTAATCCTCGCCCCCAGACCGGCAGCTTGAGCCAGCTCATATAAACCACCCCATATGCCACACTCGGTGGCATCATGCATGGCCGTAACGCCATTGTCTCTAATGCCAACGCTTACTGCGGTTATGGCATCCTCCACTACTGACATCTGATAGAATATCGGCTGTGCCCTTCGGCTGAAGTCAAGCCCGAATTGCTGCTCAATAAGCTGGGGGAACATGGTAGCGAAGATGCCGGTTGCTTCAATAGCTGGTCCTTTAGTAATGATTATTTTATCTCCATCTCTTGCCATCTTGGGGGTTACATATTCATCCTTTTCACCAACCCCGATTACAGTAGCCCCGCCTACCATAGGGTAATGACAATTCTCATACCTGGCGGTATGACCACAAATAATGGAAATCCCGAGCCGCTTACACTCGCGGTGCATGGTATCCCAGACTATCTGCAGTTGCTCTTTGGTCATCTCCATAGGCAGGTTTAAATCTACGGATAGGAACCTAGGCTTCAACCCGCAGGTAACAGAATCTGAGGCGAGGATATGAATGGCAAACCAGGCTGCCCTCTCCCAGCCATACGCCGGGACGATAAATACCGGGTCGCAGGTAAATGAGACCACATTGTCTCCGATTTCCACTATTCCCACGTCCACCCCATGCTGGGGCCCCACCAGAACCTTGTCATTCTTAGCCCCCAGGCGGGGGAATATCAGTTCGTTAAAGATTGCCGGCGAGATTTTGCCAATCTCAGGTATTTGGTTTACTTCCATCATTACCCTTTTTGGCAAGGTAGTCCTCAATAGCTGATTTAAGCGCCTCCTCAGCCAGAACTGAGCAGTGCATCTTAACTGGAGGCAGTCCACCCAGGGCTTCAGCTACCGCCCGATTGGAGATTTCCAGCGCTTCGCTTATGCTCTTACCTTTTACCATTTCGGTAACCATAGAGCTGGTGGCAATGGCAGCGCCGCAGCCGAATGTCTTGAACTTGGCGTCAGTAATAGTGCCGTCATTTACCTTGATGTAGAGCTCCATGATGTCACCACACACTGGGTTTCCCACATATCCGATGCCATCAGGATTCTCTATTTCCCCTACATTCCTCGGGTTCTTAAAGTGTTCCATCACCTTTTCGCTATATAGTGACCATACATCACTCATGTTTTCCCCTCCTATCTGGGGCTCTTTAAAAGAGGCGACATCGCCCTCAGCTTGGCGACAACTCTGGGCAGGACATCTAAAACTCGCTCTATTTCGTCCTCGGTGGTCCACTTCCCCAGACTAAACCTTAACGAGCCGTGCGCCTGCTCATGGGAAAGTCCCATTGCCAGGAGCACGTGGGACGGCTCAAGGCTTGATGAACTGCAGGCTGAGCCGGTAGAGGCACAAATGCCCTCAAGGTCAAGATTTAGAAGAATTGACTCCCCTTCCACAAAGTCAACGCTTATATTGACATTGTTAGGCAGCCTTATTGTGGGATGACCATTCAAACGGCTGTGGTCAATTCGTTCCAGTAGACCTCTGATGAGCTGGTCACGAAGATAGGTTAGCTGCTTTGCTTCTTCACCCATTTCCTTTTGGGCGATTTCTACCGCCTTGCCAAAGCCCACGATTCCGGGGACATTCTCGGTGCTGGCTCGCCGTCTTCTCTCCTGCTCGCCACCGTGCATGAAAGAGATTAGTTTAGTGCCTTTCCTGATATACAGTGCCCCAGTCCCCTTTGGGCCATAGAGCTTGTGGGCTGAGATAGAGAGTAAATCAACACCAAGTTTATTTACATCTATCGGGATATGCCCCGCTGTCTGAACTGCATCTGTATGAAAATAGACGCCGGTTTCTCGGGCAATCTTGCCTATCTCAGCTATCGGTTCTATGGTGCCGACCTCATTGCTGGCATGCATTACAGAAATAAGAATGGTTCTACTAGTAATGGCTTTTCTTACATCGTCAGGGGCAACCAGGCCATGCCCATCTACGGGGAGATGGGTTATCTTAAACCCTCGTCTCTCCAGAAACTTGGTGGTTTCTATAACTGCATGGTGCTCAATAGCGCTGGTAATTATATGGTCGCCCTTGTTCTCATTGGCGAAAGCCACCCCCTTTAGAGCAAAGTTATCGGCTTCGGTGCCGCCGCTGGTAAAGACGATTTCCTCGCTCCGGGCACCGATGAGGCTGGCAACCTTAGCCCTTGCTTCCTCTATAGCCCCCTTTGCCTCCTGCCCGTAGGAATGGATACTGGAAGGATTGCCGAAGGCATCATTAAAATATGGGAGCATTGCCTTCACCACCTCAGGGTGCGTCGGCGTAGTAGCAGCATAATCAAGGTATATTCGTCTCATTTTTAAACCCCCATGCCCTGCTCGATTTCTCTTTCACTTAAGGCAACCCCGGTTGAAGAGTATCCTGGTATGCGGCTATAAGGTCAGCTTCACTCATTACTATGTTGCCGCCAGTGATTTCATATGGCACCGGTGCCTTTGGATAATCAACACACGGCCCCTCAATCCCGTTGCCTGTTTCGGCTTCGAAGGTAGTGGCGCAAGTATCACAGACTAAGATGTTTCCTTTAAGGGAATAGCCTATTGAACGGCACGGTGGGCAAATGTTTGCCCGAACAAAAATCTGACCACCATACTTATACGCCATAAAGGCCTTCTCCCCATCTTGTATCTCCACTCTAAAGTGGACATTCCAATTATCCTCGACCTCACTTACCGGAATGGACACCGTATT
>CAZHLO010000081.1:0-5059 GCA_964533385.1 uncultured Dehalococcoidales bacterium
CATCGCAAGGGGGCGACCCGGGCTTTCCCCGCGGCACACCCTGATATCCCTGATGTTTATCGGGATATAGGTCAGCCGGTCCTCATTCCCGGGGATATGGGGCGCTGCTCCTATGTAGCCCTGGGCACAGAAGCGGCGATGAAGGAAACCTTTGGCTCCACCTGCCATGGTGCCGGCAGGGTGCAATCGAGGGCAGCCGCCAAGCGCAGTTTACGCGGGGCTGATGTTGCCCGGGCGCTGGCAGCTAGGGGGATTATAGTTAAGGCGGGCAGCATGGCTTCGCTGGCTGAGGAAGCGTCTGAAGCCTATAAGGATGTGAGTGAAGTGGTTGACATAACTCATGAAGCCGGCATCTCACGTAAGGTGGCAAGAGCCAGACCTATGGGTGTAATTAAAGGATAGGACAATGTATTTCAAAAATGCTATTGAAGCTTTAGGACACACCCCCCTGGTTGAACTGACTCAGATGAGTCCCAGTAAAAAGGTGAAAATCCTGGCTAAGCTGGAAGGGCAAAACCTGGGGGGGAGCGCCAGCCTCAAGGACCGGATAGCCAAATATATGATAGAAAAAGCGGAGCAGAGCGGAGAGCTAACCAAGGACAAGACTATTATTGAAGCCACCAGCGGTAATACCGGGATAGCTCTAGCCTGGCTGGGGCGTAAGAAAGGCTATAAGGTCACCATCGTCATGCCCGATAGTATGAGTCTGGAGAGGCAGAAACTGCTCAGAATTCATGGTGCCAAGCTTATCCTTACCAAAGGGGCTTTAGGAATGGCAGCGGCTATTGACAAGGCAAGGGAACTGGCGGCTCAGGACAAGAGATATTTTATGCCCGACCAGTTCTCCAACCCCGCCAACCCGCTAACTCACTATGAGACCACTGCCGTCGAGATAATAAACGATTTCCCCTACGATAAGATTGATGTCCTCATTGCCGGAATTGGTACCGGTGGGACTGTAGTTGGCATCGCCCGTCGGCTAAGGGAGAAGTATCCCAGTATAAGGGTAATCGGTGTCGAGCCACCCCCTGGTGATAACATCCAGGGCTTAAAGTGCCTGGGAGAGGAGCTACCACCTTTTTGGGATTCAGCCCTTGCCATCGATAGAGCGAGGGTTACCAGCCAACAGGCAGCTACTGTTACCAGGCAGCTATTGGAGAAGGAAGGTATTTTTGCCGGGTTATCTTCTGGGGCGGTAGTCCACCAGGCTATTAAGATCGCCCGTGAGATGGACGAGGGCAATATAGTGGCTGTTTTAGCCGACGGCGGGTGGAAATACCTCAGCCTGGACTTCTGGACCAAAGCTAAGTAGATATGGGCAGTAGTCAAATTCATCTGCCGCCGCCATCGCAAAAGGGTAGCCTCTCGCTAGAGGAAGCTATCGCCAGAAGAAGGTCAGTAAGAGACTTCACCCCGGAATCTATTTCTCAATCCCAACTGTCGCAGATATTATGGGCGGCTCAGGGTATCAGCAATACCCGGGGGAGATATAGGACTGTTCCCAGCGCCGGAGCTACCTACCCGCTGGAAATCTTCGTTGTTTGTGGCCGAAATAGCATTGATGGCATCAGCGATGGCATCTACCAATATAATATAGGTAGTCACTCATTAACCCTTCACTATGCCGGCGATGTGAGACGGGAACTCGCCAGGGCGGCATTAGACCAGGAATTCATATATGAAGCCCCGGTGGATATAGTTATCTGCGCTCTATACGAGCGGACGGCTATGAGATATGGTGATAGGGGAGAGAGGTATGTCCATATTGAGGTGGGGCATGCCGGACAGAACATTTATCTTCAGGCTACTGCCCTTGGTCTGGCGACAGTAGCCATCGGCGCCTTTTATGATGAACAGGTTAGAGAAGTCTTACGGCTGGGTAAGAAATATAGACCGCTATATATCATGCCGGTGGGCAAGCCAAGTCTGTAACTAAACCTCACCCCCTTAATCCCCCTCTCCTTTCGAAGGAGAGGGGGAAATCTTTATAAAAGAGGGGCTGACGCCCCTCTTAGACACCCCTAAAAGTAGGAGAGTTGAAGAGAGGCAAAGCCTCTCTTAATTAAAATATTTTCCCCCTTCCCTTGTAAGGGAAGGGGGTTAGGGGGATAGGTTGCTAGTCTCAGATAGTTTTCTGTTTCATTAGCCAGTATTCCAGGCTATCGGCTAGAGCCAGCCAGCTAGCCTCAATGATATTGGTTGAGCCGCCGACCGTACGCCACTCCTCCACCCCATCGGTTGACTCGATAAGCACCCGAACCTGAGCGCCGGTGCCAATGCTCTCCTCAAGGATGCGGACCTTATAGTCAACCAGTCTTACCGCAGCTATGCTGGGATAAAACTGCAATAAAGTCTTGCGCAGTGCCTGGTCCAGGGCATTAACCGGGCCGTTACCCTCAGCCACGGTATGCAGAACCTTGTTGCCCACCTTTATCTTTAGCATTGCCTCGGAAAGTATCTCCTCCGGGCTTGCCTGGCTGGGTGGGCGCCGCCTCTTTTCCACCACCACCATAAAATCAACCAGTTCAAATGGTGGCTGGTAATCCGGCTTAGCCCGGTGAACCAGCAGCTCGAAGGATGCCTCGGCATTCTCATACTGGAAGCCGCGGCTCTCCAGGAGCTTGACACGCTGTAGAAGCTCTTTCGTCTCTTTGGAGCGTGGGGGGAGGTCTACCCCCAGCTCTTTCGCTTTATAAATTATATTACGTTTGCCTGATAGCTCTGACACTACCGTCCTCTGGCGGTTGCCCACCTTTTCCGGGTTGATATGTTGGTAGGCATCAGGCCATTTGGTCATTCCGTCCATATGATAACCGGCTTTGTGGCTAAAGGCACTGGCTCCAACATAGGGCGCGAATGGATTCGGGATCAGGTTAGCTATCTCGCTAACGTAATGGGCAACGTCGGTTAGCTTGGCTAACTGCTTATCGGTAATGCAATCAATACCCATCTTGAGCTTTAGTGCCGGGATAATAGAGCAGAGGTTAGCGTTGCCGCAGCGCTCGCCGTAGCCATTGATGGTGCCCTGAACCTGGGTGACTCCGGCGCTTACCGCCGCCAGGCTATTGGCGACAGCAAGTTCACCGTCATTATGGGCGTGAATGCCCAGCGGCACTCTGGTCTGCTTTTTAACGGCGTTGATAGCTGCCGTTATCTCATGGGGCATGCCCCCGCCGTTGGTGTCACACAGCACCACGACATCAGCCCCGGCCTGGGCAGCCACCTCAACCACCCGCAGGCTATAAGCCGGGTTAGCCTTAAAGCCATCAAAGAAGTGCTCGGCGTCAAAGAAGACAGTAAGCCCTCTACTTTTAAGGTATCTTATGGAGTCAGCGACCATGCTCAGGTTCTCCTCCAGGGTGGTTTTCAGCACCTGAACAACCTGCAACTCCGAGCTCTTGCCGACGATAGTCGCCACCTTTACCCCGGCGTCAACCAGCATTGTCAGGTTGTTATCCTCTTCCGCTTTTGTTTCACGGCGCCGGGTACTGCCGAAAACAGCAATCTTGGCGTTTTTCAGTGAGAGCTCCCGCGCTTTTTCAAAGAACTCGGCATCCCTGGGGTTGGAACCGGGCCAGCCGCCTTCGATGAAATGAATGCCTAATTCATCAAGCCTGCGGGCAATATTCAGCTTATCAACCACGGAGAAGGAGATGCCCTCGCTCTGCGCTCCATCCCGCAGCGTGGTATCATAAAGTTGAACTGATGTCAATTTCTAGCCTCCCACCTTCATGGCGATTAAATCTCCCATCTGCTTTGTCCCCACCTTTGTTTTACCTTCACTCATTATATCATAGGTGCGGTAGCCTTGGCTTAACACTTCGTCAACCGCAGCCTCAATAGTCTGTGCCTCTGTCACCAGGCTGAAGGAGTAGCGGAGCATCATGGCTATACTGAGGATAATGGCGATAGGGTTAGCCATATCCAGTCCGGCGCGGCGGGGAGCACTGCCGTGAATTGGCTCATACATGCCGAAGGTTCTGACTCCTTCCTGGGGTACACCAGCCAGACTGGCTGAGGGCAGCATCCCCATAGAGCCAGCCAGCATTGATGCCTCATCGGTGAGGATATCGCCGAACATGTTCTCGGTGACGAGGACATCAAAGTAAGCCGGGTTTTGGATAAGGCGCATGGCGCAGGCATCAACCAGCATATGGTCTAGCTCCACATCGGGGTATTTTCTGGCTACTTCCATTGCCACCTGCCGCCACAGTCGCGAGGACTCAAGCACGTTGGCTTTATCCACCGAAGTAAGTTTCTTACGCCGACCTCTTGCCAGTTCAAAGCCCACCCTGACAATGCGTTCAATCTCCTGCTCCGAGTAGGTCATGGAATCAGTAGCCCGCCTCCCCCGTGAAGTCTGCCACCGCCTTTTGGGTCGGGCGAAATAAAGCCCGCCGGTAAGCTCCCGAACGAAGATGAAGTCCACCCCCCGGATAACCTCTGGCTTGAGGTTGGTGGAGTCGACCAGAACCGGTGAGACCTTGACCGGGCGCAGGTTGGCAAAAAGCCCCAGCCCCTTACGCAGTGCCAGCAGGCCGTCTTCAGGGTGAATCTTAGCCTGGGGGTCGTCCCACTTAGGACCGCCCACCGCCCCCAGCAATACCGCCTCTGAGTCTAGGCACATCTTCAATGTATCTGGGGAGAGTGCTGTCCCGGTCTCATCAATGGCAACACCACCCACCAGCCCATAGTGCAGGTTGAAGCGGTGGTCAAACCTTTTGCCTATCGCCTGCAAGACCTTGATTGCCTCGGTGGTGACATCAGGGCCGATGCCGTCGCCGGGTAAAACTGCCAGGCTAAATTGCACCTAATCCCTCCTAATTTGTTAAGCTATCTTTAATCTTTTCTTAGTATGCTCAATAAGCCCGCCGGCAGAGATAAGCTCAGCCATAAAATCGGAGTAGGGTTTTGCCCTGAACTCCATACCCTTAGTCAGGTTCTTTATCCTGCCTTTGGCTAGCTCGACCTCAACAGTATCGCCAGCCTTGGTTTTATCCACTGCCTCGTCGCACTCCAGAAGTGGCAAGCCGATATTTATGGCGTTGCGGAAGAAGAT
>CAZHLO010000082.1:0-5050 GCA_964533385.1 uncultured Dehalococcoidales bacterium
ATTTCTGCCTGTCTCGTGGGCTCGGAGATGTGTATAAGAGACAGGGATAATACCGTCACCACGGCTGCCAATATAGGGATGGTGGTACCGGTTTTCTGGCTGGCGCTTCTTTTAATGTATTTATTTTCTTATAAACTGCACTGGCTGCCGACGAGCGGCTGGATCAGTCCTTTTGATGATTTCTGGGGCCACGTCAAATGTATGATAATGCCCTTTGTAGCCGTGGGCGTCGGGAGTGTCGCCGGTCTGGCCCGTATTGTTCGTTCCTGCATGCTCGAGGCCATTGCCGCAGACTATGTCCGCACCGCCTGGGCTAAAGGCCTGACAGAAAAAATTATCGTGATCAGGCACCAGTTGAAAAATGCCATGATTCCCGTAGTCACCATGCTCGGCGGTTCGCTGGCTATGATTATGGGGGGTTCAGTGTTTATCGAAACAATATTCGCTATACCTGGGATTGGTTTACTCACGATGAGAGCCCTTTTTGACCAGGACTACCAGGTAGTTCAGGCGACTGTTCTCATGTTCGGTCTCGTCATCATTATTTCCAATCTTATCGTTGATTTAGTCTGGGCCTGGATGGATCCCCGCATCAGGTTCACCTAGGAGATTACGATGGCTGACGACTCAAAAAACACAATCGGTCCTGCTAAGAATGAAAGTACTGTCTTTGAAATTCCACGCTACAGTGAGTGGCGGAGAATAACGAGAGTCTTATTCAGCCGAAAACTTTATGCCATAGGTTTCGGCATCGTGGTATTTATCATACTGGTGGCGATTTTTGCCCCCTTTATAACGCCCTACGACCCGTTAAAGCCAGATTTACACCACAGATTGGAACTGCCCAGCTCAGAACACTGGCTGGGTACCGACACGCTTGGCAGGGACATACTTTGCCGTATCGCATACGGGGCAAGGACCTCCCTGATAGTTAGCATCTCCGCCGTCTTCCTCGGCAACTTCATCGGTATAATTATGGGTATAGCGGCGGCCTACTACGGCGGATTAGTGTTCACCCTCATTATGAGGTTTACTGATGCCCTCATGGCGTTTCCCAGTATTCTTCTATTCATACTTATCGCGGGCATAGCCAGTACCAGCGGCATCGCCGGTGGTGGCGGCCTTCCAGTATTAATTTTCGCCCTCGGTTTTGGCGGCATCGCCGGAATGTGCCGCATGATGTGCGGTCTTGCGCTCAGTGTAAAACAAAATGACTATGTTCTGGCGGCGCGTGCCATAGGTATGGGTGGCTGGCGTATCATGCGTTCGCAGATTTTCCCCAATGCTTTTCCCCCACTCATGGTTATGTTCACCATGGGTATTGGCGGCATGGTCATGGCAGAAGCGGGATTAAGCTTCCTGGGCATAGGTGTCGTGCCCCCCACACCTTCCTGGGGCAGTATGATTATGGACGGCATGTCATACCTCCTTACCAACCCGGTCCTTTCCCTAGCACCAGGAGTAGCCATCATGTTGCTGATGTTCGGTTTCAATATGTTCGGAGATGGCCTCCGGGATGCCGTCGACCCGAGATTGCGTGGTGTATTTTAAGGACAGAGCAATAGTTGGGGACTTCTCTCAAGATTTCGTTACTTAAAAAGATACGGGTCGTGGTGATTACCGCGACCCGTATCTTGCTTTAGCCGCTTTTCAGCGCTCCAGCGAAAACTGGTCTTAATACTCCACCCAGGCAAAGGCATAAGCGAACGGGATACCTGCAAAGGTGGCGCCCTGAACCCTGGGAGAAACAGAGGTAAGTCCGATGGGATAGTATAGAAAGAGCCACTGGGCGTAGTCATCGACCATCTTCTTGGATATCTCCTGGTAAATCTGGACCCTCTTTTCGACATCAAGCTCGGCGGCACCCAGCTTGGCCAGCTCAATGAGTTCCGGAGGCTCCCAGTTGCTACACCAGGTGGTATTATAGTTGATGGGGCCGTTGATGAGGGCACTGGCCGGGTCCGTAATGGGACCGGCTACGGCGAAAGCGTAGAACCACCCTTCCCAGCCAGATCCGCCGGCGACAACCATGTCGTTAATCTGGAGGATGCTTAAGCGGATAATCTCCGTTTCGATGCCCACCTCCGCCCACATGCCCTGAATCGCTAGCGGGAAGTCCATCGGCAGGAAATCCACCTGGTAAAAATTGAGCTTCAGTCCTTGCTCATAGCCGGCTTCTTTGAGAAGCCGCCTGGCTTCATCCGGGTTATAGGGGTAGCCGACAGTCTCGGGGTTGTGGCACGGGTCATTCTCCGGGTAAATCTGGTTACATACTCCCCCGAGGCCATAGCCTATGGTATCAAGCAGCAACTGTTTATCAATGGCATATTCGCACGCCCGCCGGACATTGATATCGGCCAGCGGCGAGTCCGGATTGTTACTGGAAGGTATGAGAGCTAGAACAATCACGACAGTTGCCGGCATTTCAACTATCTCGAAACCATCGGCTTCCAGGCTTTCCCTGTCTTTGGGCTGAACACCCAGCACATCTATTTCTCCCGCTCTATAGGCCATGAGCTGTGTGTTCAGGTCGGGTATTATCTTGTAATCGATACCATCCAGGTAGGGCCTGCCTCTCCAGTAGTCGTCAAACCGGTCGAATTTCACGTATTCGTCGCGCTTATACTCCGCCAGCTTGAAGGGCCCGGTGCCGACCATATGGGTGCGCTTGTATTCCGGAGTGTTGTTCCTGAGGTAGGTCGGCGAGAACATCAAGCCGCTGAAGAAGTATGCCAGGCTTCTGACGGACGGCCAGTCAAACTTGCCGTCTTTGAAGCTTACCTTTACGGTGTATTTATCGAGGACCTCACACTTCTCAAACGGTTTGAAGTTCGGCCAGGCCGGGGTGGTAATCTGGATATCAATATTGTATTTCACGGCATCGGCGTCGAAGGGAGTGTCGTCCTGGAACTTAACCCCTTCCTGCAGATAAAAGGTAATGGATGAGCCATCAGGAGCGATTTCATATTCCCTGGCTAACCAGGGCGCGAGATTACCCTCAGCATCGAAGGTAAGGAGAGGCTCGCAGGCGACAAAGGTATAGGCGGCATCTCCAGGGTTACTGATTTGATTGGGGTCCCCGAAGTTGGCGATATTCCCCGCCCCCACCAGGTGCAGGCGTCCGCCGAATTTTGGCGTCGGCGTTTCCGTGGTGGGTGTTGGGCTGACTTCCGGTTCAGCACAACTACCCAGTAACATGCTGACCAATAATATAACAGTCAGAGCCAAAAACCCAATCTTTTTCATTTTTTATCCTCCTTTTTAATATTGTATATAAAATAATAGGGGAATCCATCATTATCTAGATGTTCCCCTATTAGTATCCCCTTCACACTGAACAACCTGTAAAAGATCAAGCATTACCATCCGAGAATCCTATCCAGATTTTGCATTCCGAACTAAGTTACTCGGTCCCTTTGGTATATTAATTTTACTTGTTGAGAAATATTATACCCGCCCTTTATTTTTTGTCAAGTATATTTATCCTTTTTGGGGTCTATTTTAGGAGAGCCTTCCGGGCCGTGGCCTAAAAAATATTCCTTGATGAACCAGCCGCAACCAAACGGCTTGATAAATCTGCCCCTAATAGGCATCAATGGCTCAACCACCTTTTTCCCTCTTTTTTAATAGAGATTTAAGTTCTAATAAAACTTTAGAATGTCATCTGACATCCTGGAATTTAACGACTAATACTCGGCGTTCTGTGACTAGAGTTTGGATATTACTGTATGATGGAGATTAAGCCTCCTCAGTCTACACCATAAAACTTCGTAATTCTTGTTACATCAAGATTCTGTACCAAAGTTACACAGTTGACAAGCATACCCTTTCTCTTCTTTAATATAGTGGGGGATGATCTCAGGGATGCTATAGACCCGAGGCTTAGGGGTACATTCTAAGGGATAAAGGCTATTAATATATCAGGAAGGTAATATGGCCGTCGTACTGGATGTCCAGAATCTGAAGACTTATTTCAAAACTGAATATGGCCTGGTTAAAGCTGTGGATGGTATTTCTTACTATATCGATGAGCGGGAGATTATTGGCCTGGTAGGGGAGAGTGGCTGTGGCAAATCAGTAAGCCAACTCTCGGTAATGCAATTGATACAGACTCCTCCGGGTGAAATAGTTGACGGCAAGGTCATGTTTGAAGGTGTAGACCTTCTTCAGTATGATGCTAAAGGTACTGAAATGAGCTCCATCCGGGGCGCTAAAATAGCCATGATATTTCAGGAGCCCATGACCGCACTCAACCCGGTGTTGACCATCTGCCGCCAATTGACGGAAATGCTGGAATTGCATCTCCAGATGGATAGACAATCCGCCAGGGAAAGGGCAATCGAGCTGCTCAGAATGGTGGGTATCCCGAACGCAGAGAACCGGATAGATGACTATCCTCACCAGTTCAGTGGTGGCATGCGCCAGAGAGCGATGATTGCCATGGCATTGTCCTGCAATCCCAAAATAATCATTGCTGATGAACCGACTACCGCTGTAGATGTGACCACGCAAGCACAACTATTGGAGCTTTTAATAGATATGGTCACACGTCTGAATACCTCTCTGGTTATTGTAACCCACAACCTGGGTGTGATTGCTCGCTACGCTCAGAGAATCTACGTCATGTATGCCGGCCGCATTGTTGAGTCAGGAACATCTAAAGATATATTTATTAACCCGCGGCATCCCTATACTGTAGCACTGCTGAAAAGTGTACCCCGGTTAGGCGAAAAACGAGGTACCAGAAAACTGATACCAATTGATGGTATGCCACCCGGCCTTATCAACATGCCTCCTACCTGCGCCTTTCTACCCAGATGTACCCATAAAAAAGATCAATGCCAACAGGAACTATGGCCGGCACTCCGACCCGTGGGGGACCGGCACTATATATCATGTTATGTTGATTTGGGGGAGTGATTGTGAAAGAAGCACAAAATGAAACCTTGGTAGAAGTAAAGAACCTCAAAATGTACTTCCCCATCACTAGAGGGTTTTTGCAGCGTAAGGTCGGTGATATCAAAGCAGTAGATGATATTAGTTTTGAGAT
>CAZHLO010000083.1:0-465 GCA_964533385.1 uncultured Dehalococcoidales bacterium
AAGAAAACCGCCCGAAAACGGGGGAGGGGATAAGGGGGCACCCTATCAGGACTGATTATGCAAGAAGTCTTCAATAAATATATAAATTACCTTGAGGCGGAACGGAATGTCTCAGCCTATACCGTGCGTAACTACCGGACTGATTTGCTGGACTTCTTTTACTTCCTCAAGGAAAAAGAGATTGGCTCGCTGGAGAAGGTGGATAGACACGTTTTGCGTGATTACCTGTCCCATCTGGTGGAAGAAGGGATTGTCAAGGGGAGTATCGCCCGCAAGCTATCAGCCATCCGCTCCTTCTACCGCTACCTGGTGCGGGAGAAAATAATGCCCGCCAGCCCCATAGAAAGGGTCTCTTCACCCAAGCTGGATAAGCGCCTGCCTTCATTTCTCACCCTGGAGGAAGTGGAGCGATTGCTGAACGCCCCCGATCTGTCTCTTATACACATCTGACGCTGCCGACGAAGA
>CAZHLO010000083.1:475-5040 GCA_964533385.1 uncultured Dehalococcoidales bacterium
TCTCCTCACCCAAGCTGGAGAAGCGCCTGCCTTCCTTCCTTACCCTAGAAGAAGTGGAGCGATTGCTCAATGCCCCCGATTTATCCACGCCGCAGGGGCAGCGTGACCGGGCTTTGCTCGAGCTGCTATATGCTTCGGGGCTCAGGGTAAGCGAACTGGTAAGCCTAGAGCTGGGGCAAATCAACCTTGATACCAATGAAATTCGCGTCTGGGGGAAGGGCTCTAAAGAAAGGGTGGTGCTGATGGGCGAGCCCGCCGCCGAGGCACTGCGTAATTACCTTGCCCAGGGCAGACTCAAACTCCTGGGAGAGAAGAGAAGCAATGCCCTGTTCCTTAATCGCTATGGCCAGCGTATACCAGAACGAAGGGTGCAAAAAATGTTGGAGGAGTATGCTAAAAAAGCTGGCATAGAAAAGAGGGTCCACCCCCATATACTGCGCCACACCTTCGCCACCCACTTGCTTGATGGCGGCGCCGATTTAAGGGTCGTCCAGGAGCTTCTGGGGCATGCCCGCCTTTCCTCCACCCAGATTTATACCCATGTTACCAAGGGGCAGGCAAAAAAGGTCTATTTATCAGCTCACCCCTTAGCCAAGGAAAAAGAAGATGAGCCTGAAAGTAAGCCATAGAATAGAAAAGCTGCGCCGGGGGTTGGGGGAAAAAGATATTGAAGGCATCCTTATCTCCCAGCCGGAGAACAGGCGGTATCTTTCTGGCTTTGATGGCTCGGCGGGCTTTCTGGTGGTTACACCACAAGAGGCGATTTTAGCCACTGACTTTCGCTATATCGCCCAGGCTAAAAGCCAAGCCCCGGATTACAAGATTTTTCCGATAACCAATGATATAGGGGACTGGTTCCCCCGACTGGTGGCTCAAGCTGGCATAAAAAGGCTTGGATTTGAGGCGGGACACCTCACCTTTGCCTTTCATCGGCGGTTATCTGATATACTGAGTAAAGGCAAAACTCAGCTCAGGCTTATCCCCGTAGATGGCATGGTAGAATCACTTCGAGCCATAAAAGAATCTGAGGAAGTCGAGCTAATCACTAAAGCGGCAGAGATAACTGATGCCGCCATGGAATATGTCCGGGACTGGATTCACCCTGGCGTGACAGAAAGAGAAGTTGCCTGGGAGATAGAGAGATTCATGCGAGAGAAGGGTAGCGAGCCTCTTCCCTTTGATATTATCGTTGGCTCAGGAGCGAATTCCACCTTCCCTCATGCCCAGCCCTCGGCGCATACCATCCAGGAGGCTGAGCCGATAGTAATTGATATTGGAGCCAGGGTGGGGGGTTATGGTTGCGACTTGAGCCGGACTATCTGCCTGGGCACTCCCGATGACACCTTCAATAAGATATATGACACCGTTCTTGGTGCCCAGCTCGGGGCAATGGCAATAATTAAGCCGGGTATGAGCGGCGGTGAGGCTGACCAGCTAGCCAGGGTAATTATTGAGGAGGCGGGTTACAGTGAAGCCTTTGGTCATGGCTTGGGTCATGGCGTAGGGCTAGCCCCCCACGAAGAGCCACGCCTCGGTCCCAACTTGCCGGAAAAGCTGGTTGATGGCATGGTGTTTACCATCGAGCCCGGCATCTATGTTGATGGGTGGGGAGGGGTGAGGATTGAGGATTTAGTCATAATGGAAAAGGGGAAAGTCAGGCAAATCTCGAAAGCCAAAAAATAAACCAAAGCGGAGTTGACGATGATAGATAGCGGAGAGCTAAGAAAAGGACTTACCATTGAGCTGGATGATAAGCTGTATCAAGTCCTGGGTTATCAGCACATTAAGATGGGACGCGGTAGTGCCCAGGTTAGACTTAAACTTCGTGATATCCGCAGCGGTCACACCATTGAGAAAACCTTCCAAGCCAGTGAGAAGTTCACCCGGGCACGCCTGGACTACCGCAATATGCAATACATTTACAACGATGGGAATTCTTATTACTTTATGGACGAGGAAAGCTTTGAGCAGACGCCCATCGACGCCAGCCAGCTGGGCGATACCCTTAACTACCTTAAGGAGGGGATGTCGCTGGAGGTATCAAGCTATAAAGGGAAGCTGGTGGGAGTAGAGCTACCCATTACTGTCGAGCTTGAGGTGATTGAGACCGGACCCGGCTTTAAGGGGGATACCGCCACCGCCGGCAATAAGCCAGCTAAGCTGGAGACCGGCATTACCATTCAGGTTCCCCTGTTTATTAACAATGGCGATGTTATTAAAGTTGACACCCGCACCGGCGAATACCTG
Source organism: uncultured Dehalococcoidales bacterium (assembly GCA_964533385.1). Classification (GTDB taxonomy): domain Bacteria; phylum Chloroflexota; class Dehalococcoidia; order Dehalococcoidales; family BS750m-G39; genus CAZHLO01. The sequence goes on from CAZHLO010000083.1 coordinate 2,723, forward strand.
GAGAGGGTAAGCTAGAGCTAAATTGCTGAAAGCTGACCTTCATATTCATACTGAATACTCTATGGACTGCAATATGCCTTTGACAAGGATAATCAGTCGCTGCCTGGAGGTTGGGATAAACTGTATTGCTGTCTGCGACCATGGCACTGCCGAGGGGGCATTAGGGATGCGGGAGATAGCACCCTTCCCGGTAATCGTGGCTGAGGAAATCCTGACCCCACACGGCGAAATCACAGGCATGTTCCTTGAAGAGACCATACCCAGCGGGCTATCGGTGAAACAGACAATATCGCGCATCAGGGCTCAGGGCGGGCTGGTATGCCTGCCACATCCCTTTGACGTCTTCCGCCATTCGGCATTACGCAGCAACATAATAGAGGAAATAGCCGACCAGATTGACATTGTCGAAGTATTCAACTCACGATGTATTCTCGCCAGGAATTTGGGGGCAGCTAGCGCCTTCGCTGCAAAGTATGGCATCGCCCAGAGCGCTGGCAGCGATGCCCATACCCTTGGTGAGATAGGTAACGCCTACGTCGAGATGCCTGAGTTCAAGGGGAGGGATGACTTCCTTAAAGCCCTGAAAAGGGGCAAAATTTCAGGGCACCGGACAACCCCCTTAATTCACTTTGCCAGTACCTGGGCGAAGCTAAAAAAACGGTTATAATGGATGGCAGTGATGTATAAACTGGGCTGGTTTTCTACCGGCAGAGATAAAGCAGCCAGGGACTTGCTGACCGTGGCGCAAAGAAGCATCGCTCTGGGTGAGATTAAGGCTGAGATTGCCTTTGTCTTCTGCAACCGTGAGCGCGGCGAAGCAAAAGAGAGCGACCTGTTCCTCAAACTGGTCAAGAACTACGGCACACCCCTGGTCTGTTTTTCTTACCAGAAATTTAAAGCCAGCCGAGGGAAAATATCACGGCTTGACTATGACCGAGAGGTGATGAATCGGCTACAGGGCTTTCATCCTGACCTTTGCGTGCTGGCGGGCTATATGCTCATCGTCAGCGAGGAGATGTGCCAGAGGTATAATATGATTAACCTGCACCCGGCGGCTCCGGGCGGACCAAAAGGGAGCTGGCAGGAGGTAATCTGGCAGCTGACCGAAAACCAGGCTGAGGAAACGGGGGTGATGATGCACCTGGTAACGCCAGAGCTGGACATGGGACCGCCAGTAACCTATTGCACCTTCCCCATCAGGGGCAAACCTTTCGACAGATACTGGGCTGAAATAAAGGGACAAGCTATAGAAGAGATTAAAAAAAGTCAAGGCGAAAATAACCACCTGTTTAAACTCATCCGAAAACATGGGCTGGCCAGGGAATTCCCCCTGATAATAGCTACCCTTAAGGCGTTTAGCCAGGGTAAGGTTAGGATAAAAGAGGGTAAGGTGGTTGATGCTGAGGGGAAAGCGACTAAGGAGTATAATCTGACCGGCGAAATTGATAAACAAATAAAAGGAGCGTATTAATGGCGAATTTTATATGCTTTGACCTTGAAGGGCCTTTGTCACCTCAAGATAATGCCTACGAGCTAATGAAGCTTTTCCCTAACGGCGATAGGGTCTTTGAGGTTATCAGCCGCTATGATGACCTGCTGACGCTGGAAGAAAGGGAGGACTATGAGCCGGGGGATACCCTAGCTCTCATCGTGCCCTTCCTCATCCTGCATAATATTTCCGAGGCTAATATCGCCACTCTAGCGGCTGAAGCTACCCTGACCGGTGGCGCGGCTAAACTCATCTCCCAGCTCCAGTACAGCAGCTGGAAGGTATTCTGCATCAGCACCACCTACGAACAATACGCCATCTATATTACCCAGAAATTAGGCATCTATGTCCATAATGTTGCCTGCACCCCTTTCCCCCTGGATAAATTCCGAGCTACTTTAAGTCAGGAAGAAGCCAGGTTACTAAAGCAGGCTGAAGAAGATATGCTGACCATGCGCCCGGTTGCCGATGATGAGCGGATTAAGCAAAACCTGGATAAATTCTTCTGGGAGAAACTGCCCGCCACCGAGCTGGGTATGGCAATAACAAAGGTGAAGCCGATTGGCGGACGGCGTAAGGTAGCCGCCTTAACCAGATTTGCCGAGAAATACGACCAGCCTTTAGCTAAATGGGTGGTGATAGGCGATAGCATCACCGATTTCAGAATGCTCCAGGCGGTGGAGGAGGCAGGTGGATTAGCCATTGCCTTTAATGCCAATGAGTATGCCCTGCCCTACGCTACCATGGGTCTGGCTTCCAACCTCATCAGCGACCTGCAAGAGGTTCTAGAGGTATGGCAGAAGGGTCAGCGGGGCGGGGTGGAAAGAGT
>CAZHLO010000084.1:0-5031 GCA_964533385.1 uncultured Dehalococcoidales bacterium
CTTCACCGGAGCAGATTAGGAGCTGGTCCTATGGTGAGGTAACCAAGCCAGAGACGGTTAACTACCGCACCCTGAAGCCAGAAAGGGATGGACTTTTCTGTGAGAGAATCTTTGGTCCCACCAAGGACTTCGAATGTTATTGTGGTAAGTATAAAAGGATACGCTACAAGGGGGTTATCTGCGATAAGTGTGGTGTCGAGGTTGCCCGGGCTAAGGTGCGCCGGGAACGTATGGGGCATATTGAGCTGGCTTGCCCGGTGAGTCATATCTGGTTTGCCAAGGGGATACCCAGCCGCTTGGGATTACTCCTTGACCTATCACCGCGGAGCCTGGAGCGTGTCCTATACTTCTCTCATTATATCATCACCTCCATAGACGAGGAGACGCGCCAGGAAGCAATCAAGCAGCTAGAGGAGAACTGCCTACAGCAAATAGCCGAGCGCCAAAGTGCGCTGGAGGCTCAGACTAAAGAGAAGGAAAAGAAGGGAGCAACAGTAGAAGAGATAAACCGAATGCGGCAAAGCTTCTCCGAGGAAAAAGTGCAGCTTGCCGAGAAGCTCTCCGTCGATGTGGAACAGCTAAAGGACCTGCGGGAATGTGCCCTGCTCACCGAGAACCAATACCTTGAGCTGAAACAAAAATATGGTCAGGTTTTCAGCGCCGGGATGGGAGCTGAGGCTATTCTGCAGCTACTTAAAGACCTCAACCTTAATGAGATGCGCAATGAGCTACTCCAGGAAACCCACTCCACTTCAGGTCAACGCCGCAGAAAGGCAGCTAAACAATTGCAGGTAGTGGAGGCTTTCCGCCGCAGTGGCAATAAGCCAGAGTGGATGATTCTAACCGTGCTCCCGGTACTACCCCCCGACCTTCGCCCTATGGTTCAGCTGGACGGAGGCAGATTCGCCACCAGTGACCTTAATGACCTCTACCGGCGAGTCATTAACCGCAACAACCGGCTACGTCACCTGCTGGAGATAGAGGCGCCGGAGGTTATCATCCGCAACGAGAAAAGAATGCTCCAGGAAGCAGTCGATTCCCTTATTGATAATGGGAGGAGAGGACGAGCTATTTCAGTTAGCGGTAACCATAGATTGAAGTCACTCTCAGACATGCTCCGCGGCAAACAGGGGCGCTTTCGCCAGAATTTACTTGGCAAGCGGGTCGACTATAGCGGGCGTTCCGTAATTGTAGTTGGTCCCGAGCTTAAGCTCCACCAATGTGGACTACCAAGACGGATGGCGGTGGAGCTATTTAAGCCCTTTATTATGCGCCGTCTGATAGAGCAAGGCCTTACCCACAACATTAAGAGTGCCCGCCGGCTGGTGGAGAGAAACAAGCCAGAGGTATATGACATACTTGAGGAGGTGGTCAAGGAGCAGCCAGTGTTGCTTAACCGGGCTCCCACCCTGCACCGGCTTAGCATACAAGCCTTTGAGCCCGTGCTCATCGATGGTAGTGCCATCCAGATACACCCCCTGGTCTGTGCCGCTTTCAATGCTGATTTTGATGGTGACCAGATGGCAGTTCATGTTCCCCTCTCTAAAGCTGCCGTCAGGCAAGCCAGGAAAATCATGCTCAGCACCCACAATATGCTGCTGCCCAGCTCTGGTGAGCCCATAGTAACCCCAACCCTGGATATGGTCCTGGGCTGCTATTACCTGACGACTATCGTCTCCGGAGCCAAAGGTGAGGGCGCCGTCTTCGGTAGTTTTGAAGAGGCCGAGCTCACCTATGAACTGGGACATATTGACCTCAGAGCCGAGATTGAGGTCAGAAAGCAGCAGGAAGACGGGCAGAGGATTAAGACCAGTGTGGGTCGTATCATCTTTAACGATGTTTTACCCCCACAGTTAGGCTTCTACAATGAAGCCATTGATAAGTCAAGCCTAAAGAAAATAGTAACCGATTGCTATAAGCTGCTAAGTAATGAGGATACCGCTGAGGTAGTGGACAGCATCAAGCAGCTAGGCTTCTACTATGCCACTAAATCGGGAACCACCATTGCCATGGGCGATATTCAAGTGCCTCAGAGCAAGCCCAAGCTACTAGAAGAGGCTGGGGAAAGGGTAGCCATTATTGAAAACCAATATAACCGTGGCTTAATCACCGAAGACGAAAAGTATAATAACACCATCGCGGTATGGATGGAAACCACCGACAAGATTACCGATGTCATCTCCCAGACCCTTGACCGCTATGGTGGCATTTACATGATGGCAACATCCGGGGCCAAGGGCAATATTTCCCAGATAAGGCAGATGGCAGGTATGCGGGGGCTGATGACTGACCCCTCGGGCAAGATAATAGACTTCCCCATCAAGTCAGGGCTCCGTGAGGGCTTGAGCGTTCTGGAATACTTTATCTCCACCCATGGTGCCAGAAAGGGATTAGCCGATACCGCCCTGAGAACCTCGGATTCGGGCTATCTCACCCGACGCCTCATTGATGTTGCCCAGGATGTTATCACTCGCGAAGAAGACTGCGGCACTACCGATGGCATCTGGATATCTGAACCGCAAGAAGGAGAACTACTGCCATCCCTTGCTGAGCGAATAACCGGCAGGCTAGCGGCCAGCGAAGTGGTCAACCCCAAAACTAAGGAAACCATTGTTGACCGAAATGAGGAGATTAGTGAGGAGAAGGCAACCAAGATTATTGCTGCTGGGATAAGCAAGGTTCATGTGCGGTCTCCCCTTAGCTGCCGCTCCAGGCACGGTGCTTGCCAGCGGTGCTATGGTCGAGACCTTGCCCGCGGACATCTGATTGACCTCAACACCGCAGTAGGCATAATTGCTGCCCAGAGCATTGGTGAGCCAGGTACCCAGCTAACGCTACGCACCTTCCATACTGGCGGCGTGGTCGGACTTGATATCACCAGCGGTCTACCCAGAGTGGAAGAACTCTTTGAAGCCAGACCACCCAAGGGTCAAGCCATTATCTCAGAAATAGACGGGGTGGTTGAGGTGGTTCAGGATGAGGAGGGGAAGGAGATAAAGGTCACTAGCTTTGAGGTGTACCATGATGAGTATCCACTGCCACCCGGCTGGAAGGTTATGGTGAAGAGCGGTCAATGGGTGGATATAGGTGCCGAGTTAGCCACCCCGCCCAAGGCTAAAGCTTCAACAAAGGCTAAAGCCAAGTCAAAAGCCCTGACTACGGAAACTAAACCTATCCAGGCACGTGTCGCCGGAGAGATAACTATTAAAGAAGACCAGCTAGTTATCAGCTACAAGGAGGAGCAGCAGCAGGAGTATGTTGTTCCCGCTAGCGCCCATATTCGTGTTCAAAATGGAGACCATATAAAGGCAGGGCAGCAACTTACCGAGGGTTCTATCAATCCCCAGGATATCCTCCATATTTTAGGCAAGGAGGCAGCCCAGCAATACCTGGTAAATGAGGTACAAAAGGTATACCGCTCCCAGGGAGTTAATATCAACGACAAGCATATTGAAGTTATCGTCCATCGCATGCTGTCCAAGGTCCGCATTGACTCCTCAGGTGATACCGAACTCGTGCCCGGGGAGCTGATAGACGTCTTCCGCTACGAAGATATCAACGCCAAGGTACTGGCGGAAGGGGGCGAGCCAGCCACTGCCCACTCGGTACTCATGGGCATAACCAGAGCCTCGCTGAATACTGATAGCTGGTTGGCAGCCGCCTCATTCCAGGAGACCACCAGGGTGCTCACCGAAGCTGCCGTCAAAGGCGAGATTGATAGGCTGGTCGGGCTTAAGGAAAATGTAATCATCGGTAAGCTGATCCCAGCTTGCACCCCGGTCGCTGAGGAGGCGCCAAGCCTAACCGCCGGGGAGACGCCAAGCCTGGTAACTGAGGAAGCGCCAAGCTTAACCGCCGGGGAAGAGAAAGAGGAAAAAGCCAGCTAAGCATCCGATAGTACGGCTGATGGCTTTAACGATAAGAGTCGCCCTAACTAGAAGCGGGCGACTCTCCATTTTATCCGGCTAAGATATGTTATAATAGGCTAGCCAGCGTGGGCAAAGGGGAAAATGGAAAAAGAACGCATTATTTCCGGCAAGCCCGGAGTTGAGGATGCAACCCTTGACAGTAGCCTCCGACCCCGACACTTTGCTGACTTCATCGGGCAGGACAAGATTAAGGAAAATCTAAACATAGCTATCACTGCCGCTAAAGGCAGGGGCGAGGCGCTGGACCACATTCTGCTTTACGGTCCGCCCGGTCTGGGCAAAACCACCCTGGCTTATATCATTGCCGCTGAGATGGGAGTCAACCTCAGGATTACCTCAGGTCCGGCGGTGGAGCGCACCGGAGACCTGGCGGCTATCCTCACCAACCTCCGCAACCACGATGTGCTTTTTATCGATGAAATCCACCGCCTCAATAGGGCGGTAGAAGAGGTATTATACCCCGCTATGGAGGACTTCGCCCTGGATATCATTATCGGCAAGGGTCCTGGTGCCCGGAGCCTCAGACTAAAATTACCTCCTTTTACCCTGATTGGTGCCACCACCCGCTTTGCCCTGCTCAGCCCCCCCTTAAGAGACCGATTTGGCGCTGTTTACCGCCTCGATTTCTACGACCAGGCAGCTATAGAGACCATCCTCAAACGCTCGAGCCGCATCCTCCAGGTAAAAACGGAAGCCGGGGGCTTGAAGGAGATAGCCCGGCGGGCTAGAGGCACACCTAGAGTAGCTAACCGCCTGCTCAAGCGGGTCAGAGACTACGCTCAGGTGATGGCAGGGGGTGTCGCCACCGAAAAGGTAGCCGTTGAGGCGCTATCCAAGCTTGAAGTCGACCACATTGGTCTGGATGAGATAGACCACAAGGTGCTCCACACCATCATTGACAAGTTTAACGGTGGACCGGTAGGGCTGGAGACCATTGCCGCCGCCATCAGCGAGGAGTCAGACACTATCATGGATGTCTACGAGCCCTATCTTTTGCAGCTTGGCTTTCTGGAGCGGACCCCAAGAGGTAGACTAGCCACCCCCCTTGCCTACGAGCACCTCGGCCTGCCCTATAACAAAGAAAAACCGGCTCAGCCCACAC
>CAZHLO010000085.1:0-4893 GCA_964533385.1 uncultured Dehalococcoidales bacterium
CTGCCCGCAAGCAGATTCCGGTCTGGAAGGCACAGGATATTGGGGCTGAGTCCTCACAGTTGGACAAGGCTAACGCCCATACCGAGGTCACCAGTCTCTCTGTGCCCACCCGAAAGACCGAGTGTGAGATGATTACCGGGGATACTCCTAGCGAAGCTGCCGCCAATCTAGCCTTAAAGCTGGTTAAGCTGATATAGAAAACGGAGGATATTCAATGGATAGTCATAAAGGTGTTTTAGTTTGTGGTGAGGTCGCTGAAGGAAAACTAGCACCAATCACTATAGAACTCCTTGGAGTCGGAAGAAAGCTCGCCAATGAACTGGGCGAGGACGTAAGTATCCTATTGATGGGTAGCAAAACAGGTGGCTTGAGTCAGGAGGCAATCGCCTATGGGGCTGACAAAGTCTATGTTGCTGAAGACAGTCTCCTGGATAATTATAACTCCGATGCCTACACTCAGGTAGCGGCTAACCTTTGCCTGAAAGTGCTTCCTTCCATTATGCTTCTTGGCCATACTGATGTCGGTTGTGATTTAGCTCCGCGACTAAATGGTCGCTTAGGGGGTGGGCTCGCTATGGATTGCCTGGAGTTATCCGTTGACCCGCAGACCAAGCTCCTGGTTTCGACTAGGCCTGTCTTTGGTGGTAACGCCCACGCCAAGGTGGTATCAAGGTCTGCCCGCCCTCAGATGGCCACTCTAAGACCGAAAACAGTACCGCCAGCAGAACGCAATGACTCTCGGCAAGGTGAGATTATTCCTGTAGAAGGCAAGATTGACCCTTCGGCGCTTAAAGTCAAGGTTGTCGATCGGATAAAAGAGGAGGTGGAGGGAGTAAAACTGGAAGAAGCTGAGGTAGTCATTAGCGGTGGGCGTGGCATAGGCAGTGCTCAAAACTTCGGGGTGCTCCGGGAACTAGCTAACGTTCTGGGTGGTGCTGTTGGTGCTACTAGGCCTGCTTGTGACGAAGGTTGGGCGCCGATGACGCTCCAGGTGGGCCAGACTGGAAAGGTGGTCAGCCCTAAACTATACATAGCCGTAGCCCTCTCTGGCGCCATACAGCATATCGCTGGCTGTTTGGGAGCAAAATACATTGTGGCGATAAATAAGGATAATGAGGCTAATATCTTCAACGTAGCCCACTTCGGTATCGTCGCGGATTATAAAGAAGTCTTACCGGCTCTGACTGCGAAATTCAAGGAGCTACTATCAGCATAAGCCGCGGAGTGTTTTGGGACTCTTCCCCTCGGTGCGACACACAGGGGATACTCCTCAACCAATCTGTCTAGTGGTATCCGCGTCTTATCCACTATCTTGTGTGGTACCCCTGGCGCGACTCGAACGCGCGACACGCGGTTTAGGAAACCGCTGCTCTATCCACCTGAGCTACAGGGGCCTATCAATCATTGGTGGAGGTGGAGGTACAATAGGCAGAACTTTTTCAATCTCTTGGACTCAATATTTGATTATAATCAGCTTTCTTGAACAAAGCAAGTGTGTCAGAGCCAACAATCCGGACGATTGTGCCCCGAAGGTCTCTTCATTTATGCCGCCCAATTTATGTAGTATAATTGTGATAAATCGAAGCTCAAAAAAGGAGGAAATTTAAAATGGCGGAAACAAAATACGGCAAATACTTAATAACATATGACCCCAAACGTCGGCCAATGCCAGCTCGATTTACCTTTCCCGTCATTGCCAGTTTAGATGACACTGTTGTTAAAGGGTGTTACTTCTATTTCGCTCACTGGATTCTTCCCCACGCTGAGCCAATGGGACCAGTTGGACACCCGCCACACATCCACAAAGCGCCCGAACTCCTATTCCACATTGGAACCAACCCGGATGACCCAACGGACTTGGGAGCGGAGGTCGAGCTATGTATGGGCAGGGAGATGGAAAAACATATAATCACCAAGTCCACAGTGGTCTATATCCCGCCCAATTTCATACATTGCCCCTGGAGACCTCTGAAAACAGTTAGGCCTTGGATACTTATACAAGTTAATCAATCACCTCTGCATACCGAAAAAGGGTATCACCAGTTATTGCCCAAGGAGGTAAGAGACAAGGTAGACTTGTCGTTTTTTAAGGACGAAGGTTTTTGACGGGGCTTAAGGTGACTTACAGAATTACCGAGGACTGCCTCAAGTGCGGTCTTTGCATTACTAAATGTCCTGAAGGGGCTATTATCGCCGGTAAGCCGATTGAAAGTGATGGGCTAATACTTCAGCCGGTAAGTATCGACCCCGGGAAATGCACCGATTGCGGAGTCTGTGTCTCCGAAGAATACTGGTGCCCAGCCCAGGCCATTGTTAAAGCATAAGACCTGGAATTGCCGCTCAAATTATCATTCCCCTTCGCCATCCTCATCGGCTTCTCCCTTGGACTCGTGGCATCCAATGGGCAATGTTATTGACAAATGTCCAATTTAAACAAAAAAGGCACAAACCACTGCCTTTTTACTGGCAGTTCCAGTGCCCTTGTTTCATCCTCTCTGTTCCTAAACCAATATATTATTTTAATATTTTCACATATAGTGAGTTGAGTTTAGTCGTTACTTACGTGGTTGTCAATACCCATGCCGAAGAAGACTGGTGCCCAGCTCAAGCCATTGTCAAGGCATAGAAATGGTGGAGATAGGGGGATTCGAACCCCCGACCTCCGCGATGCGAACGCGGCGCTCTCCCAACTGAGCTATATCCCCACTTGAAGTGATTATAGCATAGTCGTGACCGTGGAAAGGGCCATAAATCATTTATATACCCCGTATTCTTTTACGGCTGCTAGCATAGCTCGCAAATTCTCCAACTTTGGGTTTTCTGCGTTGGCACCTGCTGACAGGATATATCCGCCGCCCTTCCCGCAGTCTTCTATAAGTTTGCGACAGTATTCTTTGACATCTCCTGGAGAACCGGTAACCACCAGTGAAGATGGCACATTGCCTCTGATACAGCATTTATCACCAAGTATCCTTTTCGCTCTAAACATATCCGTCTGATCGAAATACCAGGTTACAGCGCCTTTGGGGAATTCGTTCACGGACTCAAGACGGGTATTAAAGCTTCCCTCAGCAAACAGGCTTTGGATGAGGCCCTCATTGATAAAGGCATTCATGACCTTTTTCAGAGATGGCCAGTAGAAGGTTTCGAACTGTTTTTGTGACATCCAGCCATCAGCGCCTTTATGCAAGGGGTAACCAACCATAAAGATTTCAGAGATATTGGGAGAAGTTAAGACCGATTTGATAGTTATATCAGCAATTACATCCAGAGCTTCCAGCAGATTATCCGGTCTACGGTAGATATCCGTCATGATGCCCCGTGTTCCTCTGAGCGTATCTCCAAGGGTATCGAATGGGGCTTTGCAAAAGGCACCCATCATCGCCCCCGGGAATCCATTGGCAATTCCCATTCTGTAATATTCTCCCGCCACTTTCATCATTTTTTGGTATTCTTTGCCAACGTCGAGCATCTTCTGCAGCGTGTCCTGAATCTGTGGCATGGATAAGACCATTAGTTGCCCGACATTAATAATCTCTACCATATTGGTAATGGGTTGGAACAGCCTGAAAGAGTCGAAGGCTCCAAATATGCGGGGTAAATAGGTCCTCAGCCAGAAGTCGGAAGGGTCGCGAATCAGGGCGTCATATTCATCCGCCTTCATATATTCGGCCTCTACAAACTGGAATCCGGGTGAATCCTGAGAAAGTCCGTGGCCTGGCCAGACATAGAGCTTGTAATCGAGAAAATCTAATACCCTCCCCGGAATGACAAAAGGAATGGCAAAACACTCCAATTCTGCTGAATATTGGTCGTTGAATCTCTGGCAAGCCTGGACGACTTTATCATAATCATACATTGCGGTGTACATATTAATTCCGTAAGAGGTGAATGGTAGATTGCCCAGAGGCAAGTCAACTGGAACTCTATCGGGCTCCTGCACGTTATAGACATCCACCAGCCTCTGAGCTCTTATTTTATATGCCCTTTCCGCTTCCGGGCTGACAAAATTAATCCCTTTCGGATTAAGAAAGTTATTGAGTCTATGTTGCCGTTTCTGCTCCGGAGTTAGTTGTGCCCAATTATCAGGCAGTTTAGACCAATTACCAATCGTCATAACTATTTTCCCCCTATCTATCTATTGGTACATTATAGCCGCATCAGCTTTAAGCCTTATCATGGCTTTTAATCTCTTTTTCGATTTCTTTTAAATACTTCACCGCCTCTAACTCAACCTTACTAATAACTTCGTTCTTACCTTGATTTAGCTCTTTCCGCAAATCTCGATATAATTCTATTGTCGCATTTATTGCTGATAAGCAGCCGAAGCTATCATAAGTAGGAACTGTCCGTTGTAACTTTTTGATATAGGAAGCTCCATGCTGTTCAATTTTACGAACGACTTGAGGCCAAGCTCCAACTTTTACTTGTATCATGGGACCTAAGACTTTGCTTCGCAGAAAGCCCAGGGCATCAATCACTTCAAACAATTCACCCCTGCCAATTTTAGTGGCAACATAATGAACCCAAATCCAGAACCTATCCTCAATCCAATTTAGGTCTAGTGCTGGGGATCTTACCTTTCCTTCGAAAATATTCTCAGTCAAAGTGGCATCGCGCTCCCAAATGATTAAGGGGTCTTCAACCCTTTCCTTTACTTCATTTATAGATACGAATTTGAAATCTACATGCAGCAACGGAGGTCCATAAAGGCAAATGAGTAATCTTGGTTCACCAACGTGCTCACCCGTGAAAGCCTCAAGTAGAGGGCCTATACTTTTCGCGATCTCTTTTCTCTCGTTAAGAACTTCCTGATATTTCTCCGGGTCAACCACAACAATCAAGTCTAAGTCGCTGTATTTGTCCATATTCTTTAAAATAAGAGAGCCACCT
>CAZHLO010000086.1:0-1213 GCA_964533385.1 uncultured Dehalococcoidales bacterium
ATTCTTTAGAATATGGGGGGCAATGCCGCGGAGAAACGAAACATGATAAAATGAGTAACAGAAAGAGGTTTGATGCCTTGCAGTACTATATTGGTACATCGGGCTGGCATTATGACCACTGGCGGCAGCTGTTTTATCCGGATAAATTGCCTAAGGCGAAGTGGCTTGAGTTTTACAGTCGCCATTTCACCACTGTTGAGCTTAATAATAGCTTTTACCGTCTGCCTTCTGAGGAAGCCTTCGCCCGCTGGCGTGACTTATCACCAGCCAATTTTACCTTTGCCGTGAAGGTGAGCCGTTTTATCACTCATATTAAGCGGCTTAAGGATAGCAAGGAGCCATTAGATACCTTTCTGGGTAGGGCTAAAATCCTGGAGGAGAAGTTGGGTCCCCTTTTATACCAGCTTCCGCCCAGTATGCACCGCGATGATAAGCGTCTGGAGTCTTTCCTGTCTATCTTGCCGTCGGGGATGAAGCATACCTTTGAGTTCCGCCACGAGTCCTGGCTTGATGAGGGGGTATTTGAAATTTTGCGCCGGTATAATGCGGGGCTTTGTGTCTTTGATATGCCCGGTCTGAGCTGTCCTCTGGCAGCGACGGCAGATTTTGCCTACATCAGGTTGCATGGCAGCACCGAGCTCTATTCTAGCAATTACTCTGATGAGGAGCTGGCAGGTTGGGCAAAGAGGTTGAGCAGCTTGGCACCGGAGGTGAGAGAAGTCTATGTTTATTTTAATAATGACGCTGAGGCGTTTGCGGTGAGGAATGCTATAACCATTGGCGATTATCTGGAAAGGGGAGCCAGGTGAAGTATAAGCTGCTGGTGGTGGATGTGGACGGCACATTGCTGAGTAGGGAGGGGAGCATCTCGGTTGAGGCCAGGGAGGCACTGGCGGAAGCCTGCCGCTCGGGGATAGTGGTTTCTCTTTCCACCGGGCGAGCGGCTGAAGCCTGCCGGTCAATTATCGACCAGCTAGCGCTGGATGGCTATCATATCTTCTTTGACGGGGCTCTGGTCTCTAATCTTGGTGAGGAGGTCTATGCCGAGCCGCTGGGTAGCCAGGTGGTGAGGGAGGCGGTTGAGTTTGTCCAGCGGCATGATATCTACCTTGAGCTTTATTCAGCGACTCATTATTTTGTCGAGAGGGAGAACTGGGCGACTGAAATCCACCGTCAGTATTTCAATCTTGAGCCGACGGTGGTCGATTTCACT
>CAZHLO010000086.1:1223-4844 GCA_964533385.1 uncultured Dehalococcoidales bacterium
GGAACCGGGAGAGGATTATTAAGGGGGGTCTGATAACTCACTCTCCGGAGGAGGTGGCTAAAGCCAGGAGTTTTCGTTTTCATTTTGACCGTAGCCTTCGCTTTTCCGTGGCGAGGTCGCCGGCTTTTCCTGGCGTTGAATTTGTTAATATAGTTGACCCTGAGGTGTCCAAGGGTAAGGCGCTGGAAGCTTTGGCCTCCCATCTGGGAATATCTACAAGCGAGGTGATGGCGGTAGGGGATGGGACCAATGATATTCCGCTGCTTTCCCTGGCTGGTCTGGCGGTGGCTATGGATAATGCCCCGGCTGAGGTGAAGGCAATAGCCCACTATACAACCCTTGATGTTGACCATAACGGTCTGGCGGCGGCGGTCAGGAAGTTTTTGTTACCATCCAGTTAGTCGTTCCTCACTTATAGTACGATTTGCCCAGTACTATTTAATATCCAAATTAGTACCTTTGGGTGGTTTGCTAATTGGCTAGTATGTGCCATTATTGAGATGGGTCAGCTATAGTTTAGCAGAGCAAAGGAGAATTGAACCATGCCGATGACACTTAGGGGGAAAACCTATTATAGAACTACAGAGGTTTGTGAAGTGGTAGGCATAGGTAAGTCTACCTTGCTACGGTGGCTTAGGAGTGGCATTCTCAAGGATGTGTCATACCGGGATAGGCGGGGATGGAGGCTGTTCACCAAGGCTGAAATTAAGAGAATCCAAGATGAGGCTAACCATATCGAAAGGGGAGATGCTAGATCAGATATGAAAGGAGGTGGATGGGATGGTAAAACCAAGTAGCAAAATCTTGCGGGAAGTTGAAAAGATAACCAAGATTCCTGATGACTATAAGGAACGGCTCAGCCGGGTCATTGAGGAGGAGGGGAACAGGATAAGAAAAGAGGCAGATAAGGAATCGACCGTCATTATCGCTAAAGCTCGAGAGGAATATAAGGAACGGCTCAGCCGGGTCATTGAGGAAGAAGGGAACAGGATAAGAAAAGAGGCAGAAGAGGAAGCAGCTAGGATTATCGCTGGAGCTCAAAAGGAGGGGGAGCGCATTATCACCGAAGCCAGGACAGAGGCTCAGCTTCAAGCGGAGCAGGTTATCGCCGAGGTAAGAAAGGAGGCTCGAGAGGAACTGTCAAAGTATATTGAACAATCGAAGCAGAAAGCTGAGCAAATAGCTGCTGAATTCAAAGATGAAGCTCGGAGAAGGGCTGAGCAAGAAGTAGCTCCCATTATTGCTGAGGCAAAGGAGCAAGCCCTGCAGATTACTATGGAGGCTGAGGAGAAGGCGAAGAAGCAGGCCGGGGAGAGAAAACGGCGAGCAGTGATGCATATTATCAAGCAAGCCAGGCAGGAAGCAGCCGAGATTGTTGCTAAAGCTAGGCAAGCGGCAGAGGAAGAGGCCAGTACGATAAAGGCTGATGCAACCAGAGAGGCTGAAGAGAGGGCAGGGAGAATGGTCAACCTCGCTAAACAAAAAGCAGGACAGATTTTCAATGAAGCTAGGGAGAAGGCAAAAAAGAGTACAGAAGAGGAACTAGCTAGGGCAATGGCTGAGGTAAGGCACAAGGCAGAATGGGAAGCAGCTGAGATTATTGCTGAGGCTAAGCGAAGAGCACAGCTGATTATTAAGCAAGGTGGTAAGAATAGGATGCTGTAAGTATAATAGGTCCACCCGGCTAAGAAAGCATTCTCAAGAATATATCCAATAGGGGCTAAAAGCCAGAGCTTGTGCCCTGGCTTTTAGCCTTTCGATTTTAATTTTATATCGGCAGATTAGCCGGTCTGCTTACTCTTTCGCCCGGATAGCTATCAC
The DNA here is from genome assembly GCA_964533385.1 of uncultured Dehalococcoidales bacterium. Lineage (GTDB taxonomy): Bacteria > Chloroflexota > Dehalococcoidia > Dehalococcoidales > BS750m-G39 > CAZHLO01. The sequence continues at coordinate 3,045 of CAZHLO010000086.1, forward strand.
TACGCCGACCGCAATCAGGACAATGCCCACTCCTATGGCGATCCAGAAGCCGTAGACGGTTGCCCAGAGGAGCATACTGCGGGCGTCAGCGGCAGTGTCAACCAAATCGGTGACTGTGTTATCGGTGAAGGCTATGCTGGAAATATAGACAGGTATCTTCCTGCCGTCGCGAACAAGACTTCTGGTCATATTGCTCTCGGTATCAACTGTGGTGCCGCTTACCGGCTCAACCTTCATGTTAATCTCTGTGTCCATAACTTGGTCTAAGCCGGTTCCTTCCTGTTTACCGATGTCAAGGTCCTGCTCGCTAATCTTAAAGTTGAAGACCTTCAGACCGTGAAAATCCTGCTCGCCCATAAATTTGGCTTCCAGGGGACGGCCGGCACTTGGGTTCCATATGAAGTAGCTTTCCTTTTTCACATCTGAAGGGAAGCAAAATTGCCCGCTCCGTTCCATATCACCGTAGCCTGATACATAGGCCCGGGTAGAGCGGTCAACTCCCAGCAAGCTGGTCATACCAAAATCCCGTAGCTCCATGCCAGCTAGAGCATGGGTGCAGACTACTGTCTCATTGATTATCAGCACATTGTCTTGAACATCTATCGCCAGTTGCACTCGCTGCACCTTCACCGGGATTTCATCCAGAGCATGGGTCTCGGGATTCATCACCTGGTAAGTACCTTCGAAATTGACCACCTTGTGGTGGTCTTCCGGGATTTTGTTCATAGCGGGGAAAATAGCCAGCAGCCAAACCAGAGCGAAAATAACCAGAACTAGACCAGAAATGGTTAAGCCTAGGCTGCAACCTTTCAATTTCATTTTCTGTATACCTCCTTATATTTACCTAGACTTTCTAGGTATAATAAGGTATTATACAATACAGATGCCTATTTTGCAATAGGTAGGTCTATTTTAAAGGTGCAGTTCTATAATATCGCCATCCTCAAGGAGGTGGTCTCTTTTTGCCATGACGCCGTCGTGCTTGCCTGAGCCCCAGATGCGGGCGTACTTCATCTTGGCGGCAAAATCCTTGTGGACTTCAGCGGCAGCATCGGCCAGGGTGCTACCCCTTTTTAGGATTATGGGGTCAGTAAAATCGGGCTTTTTCCCCGGTACCTTGGTATACACCCGAATAATATCCAGCACCTGGTAGATCTTAACCTTTAGCTCCTCTAAACCTGTCCCTTGTTTGGCTGAGATAGCAATGACTGGCAATCGTCCCTCATATTCGTTCTTCAAAGCGGTGTAATTCTGGGGGGCACCCTCCAGGTCGAGCTTGTTGCCGATGAGCAGCGCCTTCTTATGCCATAGAGTGAACTCTGGTTCTTCTCTGGCCTCGACACCACCAATTACTATCCTCATATTTCCCAGTTGAGTGAGGATGGTCGCCATCTGCGGCAGGGGGGCATCAGCCAGGTTTACCATAACCAGCAGGGCATCAGCCCGCCTCAGCAGGGGCGGTAGCCAGAATTCAATGGATTGCGGCAGCAGGGGCGGGGTGTCAATTAGCTGTATTTTGATGTTCTCAAACTCCATCATTCCCGGGGTGGCGCTGTGGGTGGTGAAGGGGTAATCGGCGACGGGTGGGGAGGCGTTGGTGATAGTGGAGACAAGCTGAGATTTGCCGGCATTGGGCAAGCCAATTACCGCTACCTGGGCGGCTCCTTCCTTCTCAATAACCAGGGATGCCCGCCGAGTGCCACTTTTTTTCTCAGCTAGCTGGGTGAGCTTGGCGATTCTGGCTCTTAGCTCAGCGCGGAGGTGGTCAGTGCCCTTGTGGTGGGGCATAATCGCCAGCAT
>CAZHLO010000087.1:0-4776 GCA_964533385.1 uncultured Dehalococcoidales bacterium
GGCTGGAGGACGGGCATAAATAGTTCCTGCCCGCCGGCTTTATCCATCTCGTCGCGGATGATACCGGCTATTTTTTTGAGCACCCTCCAGCCCAAAGGCAGGTAGGAATAGATGCCGGCGGCTACCTGGTAAATCATCCCTGCCTTAAGTAGTAGCTGGTGACTAGCCGTTTCTGCCTCAGCGGGCACTTCTCTCTGGGTTTTACCAAACAGATTTGATACGCGCATTTTTGTATTAATTTCTATTTGAATTCCGGCTTGGATATGGCGACGAAGATAAGGGCTAATATGGGTGATATGCCCAAGACAGTGATAGGGGGCAGAAATAATGAGCAAGTAGCTCCAGCGGAGCAAATAGCTCCAGTGAGAGCCAGCCCCCATGCCCTTCTTCTAAGGGAAAAGATACCGCCGACAATAGCGACTATTCCTAAGGCAATCAGGGCAACAACGAAAGCGACGCCGAGCCAGGGCATCCAAAACAATTCCGTTATTAATGATGGGGCTAAAGCGCTAAGAATTAAACCACCAAAAAGCTCAGTGGCACCGGCAATGATGATTAGGATACCGGCGGCTATTGGCAACCACGTCTGCTTACTTGCCATCTTATTTTCCCCTTTTATTTGTGTTAGGGTTGCCAGTTGGTAATAAGCTTGCCTTCCTTGTCTTTCATGTTGCCGGTAGCGGCATAAATAAGGTCAATAAGAGTCCAGATGCCTAGTCCGCCGAAGGTTAAAAGCATGGCAATTCCGGTTCCAATCTTCCCCAGATAGAAGCGATGGATACCAGCTATGCCGCAGAACCAGGCGGGAAGGATGCAAAGCAGGGTAGTAACCAGTCTTGATTTTGGTGAAACGTCACCGGCGGCGACTTTTCCCTCCAGGCTGGCGCCGCATTTAACACATATTACTGCCAGAGGATTGGTCTTAGCGCCGCAGGCGTGGCAGAAGCTGCTCCCTTTTAAAGGTTTGGCGCCACAATTCATACAGATTTCGGGCGTGCCGGTTAGTTCTTTCCCACAGTTTCGGCAAAACATTAGGGCTTACCTCCTTAGTCTAACATTAAATCATACTTAACGGGTTTATGCTAGAGGGAAGGATTTTTTGAAGGGGCTGACCTCCTCTTTGATTCACCTTTAAATATCACCTTCCTGCATTTATTGTCTCCAAAGTGTGAGGGCTAAATTGGATTTTTATGTTACATGTCATGCATGTGTAGAAGAAGAAATGCCTCTTCTCAATCGCTTGATTAATTTCTCGGTTTGATGGTAAATCATAATCATGTTCGTGGCCGTTTAGACAGATAAGGGCTAAACCAGTAGGTATTTTCTCATGACCGATTACGTGCTTTCTTACTGCATAAATAACCTGAGAAATCATTAGATCAGGGTTTCCCGGGTTATAAGGTATTCTTCTGATCATCTGGACGAAACCCTTATATTCGACTTCGGTTTGAATAACCGGCACGATTACTCTATTGAAAGCATAAGCGATGCCAAGTTCTTGTTGAACCCATTGGGAGTTAATGCCATGCTTTGTCAAGAAAGTTATACACATCGTGCAGGTTCGAAGCACGTCTCTGATGCTAGTTGGTATATCTTGGCGATAATCGGGGTACAATTCATGCATATAAGGGTCAGCTTTCAAGCGAAATAGAATATCCCAGACGCGATGAACGAGTTCAAAGTCCTCCTGCGCATGACTTAAAAACACCTTGAAATCATTTTGGTTAAGCATCTATTAACCTCATTCTCTAAAGCTTCTCCACCTCCGCCATTAGCGCCGTTATAAAATCCTTTTCCTTGATAGTCCTGAGCTTTTTGCCCTTCTTAAAAAGAATGGCTTTCCCTTTGCCGCAGGCGATGCCAATATCGGCATCACGGGCTTCACCCGGCCCATTGACGACACAACCCATCACCGCTACTTTTAAGGGCTTATCAATCTTCAGAAGCTTCTTTTCCACTGCCTGAGCCAGTTTCACAATATCAACCTCCGCCCTTCCGCAAGAAGGGCAGCTGACCAGTACCGGGCCATGCTGGCGCAGATTCAGACTCTTCAGGATTTCATAGCCGGCAATGACTTCCTCCCTGGGGTGAGTGGTGAGCGAGACCCGAATAGTATCGCCAATGCCCTGATAAAGAAGGGTGCTTATGCCAGCTACGCTGCGGATAATCCCAGTTCGGGGGGGACCAGCCTCGGTGACGCCGATGTGCAAGGGATATAGTATCTTTTGGGCAATGCTCTGATAGGCTTCAATAGTGGTGGGGACATCAAAGGCTTTGAGCGAAACCTTTATATTGTCAAAGTCAAGGCTCTCCAGTAGCCTTATCTGCTCCATTGCTGCCTCAACCATCTGCTCGGCAATAGAGAGTTTGGGATTTTTTGACTTGGGCAGGCTGCCAGCATTGACCCCGATGCGGATGGGAACGTTTCTTTCTTTGGCGGCTCGGACTATTTTGGTAACCTTTTCCGGCTCGCTGATGTTGCCTGGATTTAACCGCAGTCCATCAGCCCCAGCCACAAGCGCTATCAGGGCAAGGCGGTGGTCAAAGTGAATATCAGCGATTATGGGGATGGAGACGCCCTTTTTTATAGCTGATATTGCCTGTGCGGCTTCCATATCGGGCACGGCGACCCGCACCAGCTCGCAGTCGCAATCTTCCAACTCCTTGATTTGCCGAATGGTTGACATAACATCACGGGTATCGGTTTTAGTCATGGACTGCACCACGATGGGGGCATTGCCACCAACAGTCACCTGGCCAATCTGAATCGGTTTTGATGTTCGCCTGGGATTCATGGTATCAGACTCTCTCCACCTATCCATCGAATAATATCCTGGTAGGTAATCAGTACAAGTAAGGCTAGCAATATTATGAAGCCGATAGAGTGCACGATACCTTCAGTTCTTGGAGAGACGCGCTTACCACGCCGCATCCATTCCAGCAGGACAAATATAATCCTGCCGCCGTCAAGAGCGGGAAATGGTATTAGCTGGGTTATGGCAATGGCTATGCTGATGAATGCCGTCAGTTCCAGTACCGGACTTATCCCGCTATGAGCCACCTCTCCGGTAATCTGCACAATAGCCACCGGCCCGGCTGCTGTGAATGGTACGGTGCCGATAATCACGCCGATTATTCCATTCTTGCAAAGAACAAGAGCCTCGATACACGAACGCGCTCCGAGGGGAATTGCCTTCCAGGGAGGATAGCTTTCGCTGATGGTAACCGGGTTTACGGTTTGGTAGGCTATGCCGATGGCCCCCTCACCTTCCGGAGGCCGCCAGCGAGGAACGAGCTTGACGGCCTCGATGGTGGCATCAGCATGTTCTACGGATATGGCAATTTCCTCACCCAGATTGAGTTGAATATAGCGGGAAAGGTCGCCGCCATTTTTTACTGCTTTGTCATCGACGCTAATTATAGTATCTCCGGCTTTGATACCAGCCATCTCAGCGGGTGAGCTTGGGGCAACCTCTTCTACCAGCACCTGTCCGTTAACAATATCGTGGGGAACCATGTAGGCCACGGCTAGAAGGACAAAAGGCAAAAGCAGATTCATCAATATGCCGCCACTGAGAACCAGCAGCCTGACGCCGTAACCTCTTCTGGCTAAACCTCTCGGTACACTGGGGTCTACTTCCCCAGCCAGCTTGTTAAAACCGCCGAAGGGTATCCAGTTAATGGAATAGAGCGTCTCCCTCCACTTCCTACCGTATAAGCGCGGCGGGAAGCCGATGCCGAATTCCTGCACCCATATTCCCGTAGCCTTGGCCGCGATGAAGTGCCCCAGCTCGTGGATGATGATAAGTACGGAGAGGACAATTATGCCGACTACTATGGTAAGTATCATTTATCATACCCCTTGGTGAGGCGGGAAACTTTTTCTCTAGCCCAGTTATCAGCTGCCATAATCTGCTCTAGGGTGGGGTGAGATATGGCTTGATGCTTTGCCAGCGCCTGCTCAACAAGCCGGGCGATATCAGTGAATTTGATGCGTCCAGATAGGAAAAGCTCAACTGCCGCTTCATCAGCGGCACAAAGCACTGCTGGGTAAGTCCCTCCCTTCTTTCCCGCTTCAATAGCCAGCTTGAGGCAGGGGAAGGTATCAAGGTCGGGCGGCTCAAAGTTAAGTCCTTGGATACCCTGCCAATTGAGCTTGGGAAGTTGTGGGTTGGCCAGGCGTTCCGGGTAGGAAAGGGCGTATTGTATGGGCAGGCGCATATCGGGGTAGCCTAGCTGGGCTTTAACCGAGCCATCAATAAATTCCACCATGGAATGGACGATGCTCTGGGGATGGATTAGAACCTTGATGCTGTCGAAGGGCGTATCAAAAAGCCAGTGGGCTTCAATTACCTCAAGCCCCTTGTTCATCAGCGTCGCTGAGTCAATGGTGACCTTTCTCCCCATCCGCCATGAGGGGTGCTGTAACGCCTGCTTTACTGTAACCTTATTTAGCTGGGCTGAGGAATAATGATAAAAGGGTCCCCCCGAGGCGGTGAGAATAATCTTGTTCGGCTTCTCGGTCTCACCCTCAAGGCACTGCCATATAGCGCTGTGCTCGCTGTCAACGGGCATGATTTGCGCCCCATTTAGCTTGGCCTCCCTGGTGATAATCTCGCCAGCCATGACCAGTGATTCCTTGTTGGCGAGGGCAATCCTCTTGCCCGCTCTCGCTGCCGCCAGTGTCGGCTTTAGTCCCCATTTCCCCGAGGTAGCCATAACCACGATATCCACCTCAGGGTGGCTAGCCATCTCTTCGAGGGATAGAAACTTGTA
>CAZHLO010000088.1:0-4757 GCA_964533385.1 uncultured Dehalococcoidales bacterium
AAACGGAGGTGAGGTTAATAAACAAGCGCTTAACCTGTATATTGTTGCCTAGTAATTAGTATGCTATACTGTTAAAACGACAAATAATGGCTTAATAACTAGAAAGGAGCTAGAAGCTTGCCCGATACCGCCACCATCAAGGAGCTATTAGAAGCCGGCGCTCACTTTGGGCACCAGACCAGCCGCTGGCACCCGGCGATGAAGAAATACATCTTCACCAAGCGTAATGGCATTCATATCATTGACCTGGAACAAACGGCGGCTATGCTAGACAAGGCCTGCGACTTTGTCCGGCAGGTAGCCTCTGAAGGTGGCAGCATCCTCTTTGTCGGCACCAAGAAGCAGGCTCAAGAGGCTATAGAACAGGAGGCGCAGCGCTGTGGCATGTTCTATGTTAACCAACGCTGGCTGGGAGGGGTGTTGACCAACTTTGCCACCATCCAAGCCCGAATAGACTACCTCGTCCGTCTGGAAGACCAAAAAACCAGGGGGGACTTTGAACGCCTGCCCAAAAAGGAAGCGCTAAAGGTGGAGGAGGAAATTTTGCGTCTTAATCGACAGATGGGCGGTTTTAAGGAGATGACCCGCTTACCCGATGCCCTATTCATTATTGACCCCACCAAAGAAAGAATTGCTATAGCTGAAGCCAAGCGTGTTGGAATACCGGTGGTGGCTATAGTTGATACCAATTGCAACCCTGATGATATAGACTATCCCATTCCCGCCAACGACGATGCCATCAGAGCCATCAAACTGATATGCACCAAGATTGCCGATTCAATTATTGAAGGCAGAACTGGCGAGGCAGTGGCATCAGCCGAGGCAGAGAAGAAGGAGGAAGGGGAACCAAAAGAAAGTATGGAGATCAGCCAGCCACTCATTTTCACCCCCGACGATGAAGGTAAAGGAGAGGAAGCTTGAAAATTTCGGCAGACATGGTAAAAGAGTTAAGAAAACAGACTGGGGCTGGCATTATGCAGTGTCGGAAGGCTCTTATTGAATCCCAAGGGGATAGAGAAAGGGCGCTTGCCTTCCTGAAAGAGCAAGGCCTGCTTAAGGCCAAAGAGAAGGAAGAGCGTGTTACCACCCAGGGGTTAATTGAAGCCTATATCCATACCGGCGGTCGGATTGGAGCCATGGTTGAGCTGAATTGTGAAACTGATTTCGTCGCCCGCACCAAAGAGTTCAAGGAACTGGCTCACCACCTGGCAATGCAAGTAGCCGCCATGCACCCCCAATTCATCTCAAAGGAAGAAGTCTCCCAAGGAACTGACATAGAACCTCAAACCGCCTGCCTCCTCCTTCAACCCTACATTAAGAACGCCGATAAGTCGGTTCAGGATATTATTATTGAAACCATCGCCAAGGTAGGAGAGAATATCAAAGTAAGCCGATTTGCCAGATTCGAACTAGGCGACAAGGAATCGGGAAAATGAGCACAGCCAAATATAAGCGTGTTCTACTCAAACTTAGCGGCGAAGCCTTCAGTGGCGGGGCAAGCTTTGGCATTGATGCCCCCACCCTAACCAAGGTATCCCAACAGATTAAGCAGGTGATGGAAATGGGGGTGGGTGTCGGCATTGTTGTTGGCGGTGGCAACATCTGGCGGGGGGCTAAGGCTGAAGATGAAGGAATGGACCGGGTCACCGCCGACTACGCCGGGATGCTGGCTACAGTAATAAATGCCCTTGCCCTCCAGGATGCCCTGGAGAGAGAAGGAGTAACCACCAGAACCCTGTCAGCCATAGCTATTCAACAGGTGGCTGAGCCTTACATCAGACGCCGCGCTATCCGCCACCTAGAGAAAGGCAGAGCCGTTATCTTCGCCGCCGGCACCGGTAACCCATATATGACCACTGATACCGCCGCCGCCCTACGCGCCATAGAGATTGAGGCTGAGGTCTTACTTATGACCAAGAACAATGTTGATGGCATCTATAGTGCTGACCCCCGTATCAACCGCAAGGCCAAGAAGTTTGATAAACTCACCCACTTTGAGATACTGAACCTGCGCCTGGAAGTAATGGATGCCACCGCCCTCTCCTTATGCCTGGAAAACAAGCTGCCGATAATTGTTTTCGACCTTCAAGCACCCCGCAGCATAGAACGAGCAGTAATAGGTGAACCTATTGGCACCCTGGTCTACAGCGAGAAGTAAGGTGGTTAGCCCCATTTTGTGGAATATCGAGGAAAAGATGCGAGCCTCGGCTGAGGGTTTGAAGACGGAACTAGCTACCATCCGCACCGGGCACGCCACACCTGCCTTAATAGAACACATCAAGGTAGAATATGCCGGCATTCCCACTCCACTCAATCAAATTGCTGGCATTTCCGCACCCGGGGCAAGGCTCCTCGTCATCCAGCCGTGGGACCGAGGCACTATACCCAATATAGAGAAGGCTATCCTGAAATCCGACCTGGGATTAAATCCCACTAGTAACGGGAATGTAATCCGATTGAATCTGCCGCCCTTGAGCGAGGAGCGCAGGCAGGAGCTAACCAAGATGGTGCGCAAGAGGGCTGAGGAAAGAAAGATAGCAATACGCAACCTGAGGCGCGACGCCATGAGTGAACTAAAGGGATTAGAAAAAGAGGGGGATATATCACAGGATGAGAACAAGCGTGCCCTTGACCAGCTACAAAAGCTTACCGATAGCTTTATAGCCGATATTGAACAAATAGCCCAGGATAAGGAAGACGAACTCATGGAGGTCTAACCAGAGGCAGAAGGGTATGAGTAGCAGAGTGACCGTTACTTCATCAGGAATAAAAAAAATTACCCGCCTCCCCAATCATATAGCTATTATCATGGATGGCAATGGTAGGTGGGCAAAAAAGCGTGGACTACCCAGGATTGAGGGACACCGGGCGGGGGTGGAAAACTTGCGCTCGGTGATTGAATATTTTAACAAACTTAAGCTGAAATACCTCACGCTTTATGGCTTCTCTACCGAAAACTGGAAGCGCCCTGAAGAGGAGATTACTGGCTTGCTTCATCTTCTGGAAGAGGCGATAGATAAGGAGACCCTCGAGCTCCACAAAAATGGGGTTAAAATCCGCCACCTTGGTCGTCTTGATGAGCTTTCCCCAAGTCTGCAACAAGCAATAAATAAAGCAGTAGAGCTCACCAAAAACAATACCGGGATGGCACTCAGCTTTGCCTTTAACTATGGAGGGCGGACTGAAATTCTGGATGCTGTCCGCCACACCATAGCTAAAGGCATCCCACCGGAAGAAATAAACGAGGAATTGTTCAATAGCTATCTCTACACTGCCGGTTTACCCGAGGTTGACCTGGTCATCCGCACTGCCGGTGAACTCCGCCTCAGCAACTTCTTAATATGGCAAACCGCTTACAGCGAATACTACTTCACCAAGGTTCTTTGGCCTGACTTCAGTAAAAAAGAGATTGATAAAGCGCTGCTCGCCTACAGCCAGAGGCAAAGACGTTTCGGCGGATTATAACTGGGAAATTTTTACTAACCTATCCCCCTGACCCCCTTCCCTTAGCAAGGGAAGGGGGAGTGAAAGTAAGGAGGGGGCAAATACGGGGCCCCCGCAAAAACAAAGTTTTTGCGGGGTGAAAATCCCCCTTTCTAAAATCTCTTCCTAGTTAAAGTGGAGGTAGATTGAAAGGCTAAACCTCTCAATAGGAGCAGAAATAGGGAGTTTAAGAGGGACTTCGTCCCTCTTCATAATAAAAAATCTTCCCCTTCCCCTATTAGGGGAGGGGGATAAAGCGGGTTCCCAGAAAAATCTTCGATTTTTCTGGGTGCTTAAAGGGGATAGGGTCAATACTAATTATATAATCATATGCTAAAGAAAAGGGTTATAACTGGGCTGTGGGGCATCCCTCTATTAATCACCGCTGTCTGGTTTGGCCAGCCAATACCCTGGTTCACCCTGCTGGTGGCTATCTGGGGGCTATTGGCGGTCTTCGAATTCTATAAACTGGTGGGGGGAACAGGGGTATTACCACTCACCTACTTCGGGCTAATCTGGACGCTACTATTTATTCTAAGCCGCGATTCAGAGCTGCTATCCCTCCTTGAACCTCACTTTGACCTTAACTTACTCATGCCGCTTCTACTAACCTCGGCAGTGATACTACCCCTAATCTGGCTCCTAGGGCGCCGACAAAAAGAAGGGGCTTTTATCGGCTGGGCATGGACAATAGCCGGGATCCTCTATGTGGGATGGCTACTGAGCTACTTTGCGGCATTAAGAGGTCTGGATGAGCACGGATACTGGGTATTTCTTGCCCTGGCGACCAACTTCGCCTCTGATACCGCCGCCTTCTTCACTGGCAGGGCGCTGGGCCGGCACAAGCTCGCCCCCCGTATCAGCCCGGGCAAAACCTGGGAAGGGACGATAGCCGGCTTCTTTGGCGCTATCATAGTTAGCCTCCCCTTTACCATGCTTCTGCCTCTCAGTTATTGGCAGGCAATACTCCTCGGCTTCCTGGTCAGCCTCTTCGGACAACTTGGCGACCTGGTGGAGTCATTGCTCAAGCGCAATATGGGAGTGAAAGACTCGGGCCGACTACTTCCCGGACACGGCGGTGCCCTGGATAGGATAGACAGCGTTGTCTTTGCTGGCGTCGTGGTATACTATTATGCTATATGGGCAATATAAAGCGAGTAGCTGTCCTCGGTTCCACCGGCTCCATCGGTCGTCAAACCCTGGAAGTAATTAACGCCTTTCCCCGTCGCTGTCTCTTATACACATCTGACGCTGCCGACGAATAGAGAGGTGTA
>CAZHLO010000089.1:0-4707 GCA_964533385.1 uncultured Dehalococcoidales bacterium
GTGGGAAGAAAGAGCTAAGGGGGTCACCTTGATAATTAAAACTTAATTTTGTCCCTAACGAATAGCTGTGGTATAATTTTGGCGATTATTCACCAAAGGGGGAAATATGCCAGGGATTTTTTGGGTCGTGCCTGTGGCTGGGGTAATAGCCATAACCTTTGCCCTACTGCTGGCAAGAAATGTTCTGAAACGCTCCCCGGGTACAGCCAGGATGGAAGAGATTGGTGGCATGATTTTTGAGGGCGCCTGGGCTTTCTTGAAGCGTCAATACGGCACCATCGGCTGGCTATCAGTCATAGTAGCGGTGGCAGTTGCTGCTCTGGTCGGTGTGCTTGGTGGGCATAGGGGCATAGAAGGGATAACCGCCTTTGGTATTGCTTGGAGAACTGGTGTTGCCTTTATGGCTGGGGCTTTTTGCTCCGCCGTCTCCGGCTTTGTCGGGATGATTATCGCCGTCAAGGCTAATGCCCGCTGTGCCAATGCCTCTCAGCGCAGTCTGAAAGAGGCAGTTGATGTTGCCCTGCGTGGTGGTGCCGTCCCTGGTTTTCTCATTGTGGCTCTATCTCTGCTCGGGGTGACCGCCATCTATTTTGCCTATGGTGGAGCCAATACACCTGATATCGCCCCTCACCTTATTGTCGGTTTTGGTTTTGGCGCCAGCTTTGTCGCTCTCTTTGCTCAGCTGGGCGGTGGTATCTATACCAAAGCCGCTGATATGGGTGCTGACCTGGTGGGTAAGGTTGAAGCTGGTATACCCGAGGACGACCCCCGTAATGCCGCCGTTATCGCTGACCTGGTGGGCGATAATGTCGGTGACTGTGCCGGGCGTGGCGCTGACCTCTTTGAGTCCACTGCTGCCGAGAATATCGGGGCGATGATACTGGGCATCGCTGTCTATGCCATTACCGGCAACGCTGCCTGGATTTTATTCCCTTTAGTTGTCCGTGCCTTTGGTCTTATTGCCAGTATGCTCGGTATATTGTGCGTGCGCATCCGGGGTGATGAGAACCCGATGAATGCCCTCAACCGCGGCTATTATATTGCCATTGCCCTTTCTATTATGGGGATGGTGGCTACCGTAGTCACCATGCTATCTGAGGGCGTCACCAATTGGGGCTGGCTGGCTGGTGCCGGCGTAGTGGGTATCGCCACCAGCGTTGTTGTCGTCTTTATCACTCAGTATTATACCGAAGCCAGGTTCCGACCGGTTAGGTCCATTGCTGAGGCATCAAAGACGGGTCCGGCGACTAACATTGTTACCGGCACTTCTGTCGGCTTTGAGACCACCCTGGCTACCGCCGTAGTCATCGGCCTGGCGCTACTGCTTTCCTACTGGCTGGGGACAATGACCGGACTACCCGGTGCCGGTGCCTTCGGCACGGCGGTGGCGACCATGGGTATGCTCATGACCTGCCCCTACATTCTGTCGGAAGACACCTTCGGTCCCATTACTGATAATGCCAATGGCATTAATGAAATGTCTGGCGCTGGGGAGAAGGTGCGCCGCATCACCGACCGCCTTGATGCCGTGGGCAATACCACCAAGGCACTGACCAAGGGCTATGCTATGGTCTCGGCGGGTCTGGCTGCCTTCCTCCTCTTTCAGGCATACCTGGATAGGGTTGCTTTCCTTCGCGGTGTTGATACCTTCAACGATGTGAACCTTGCCCGGGTTGAGGTCTTTGTTGGCGCCCTTTTGGCGGTGATGCTGGTCTTTCTATTTAGTTCCTGGGCGATAAGGGCGGTGAGCAGTACCGCCAGCAAGATTATTGGGGAGGTGCGGCGCCAGTTCCGTGAGTTCCCCGGAATTCTTACTGGCAAGACCCGACCCGATTATGCCCGGGCGGTTGACATTACCGCTAGGGCTTCGCTACGGGGGATGATTCCCCCTGGTCTATTACCGGTGGTTGCCCCCATAGTTATTGGTGTTATCTTTAGACCCTTTTCCGGTTACGACTCAGCCATGGTGGTGGCTGCCCTGCTCATGGTGGGAACCATCGCTGGGATTATGATGGCGTCGTTTATGAACAACGGCGGTGGCGCCTGGGATAACGCCAAGAAGTTTATTGAGGACGGTCAGCTCAAGGACGACGAGGGCAAACCGATTGGCAAGGGCACTGCCACTCACGCTGCCGCCGTCGTCGGCGATACCGTGGGCGACCCGTTCAAGGATACCGCCGGGCCTTCACTGCATGTCCTGGTCAAGCTCTTGAGCACCGTCACCCTGGTGATGTGCCCCCTGTTTATCTAGGGAAAGACGCTCAGAGCTTGGAGCCCGCTCGTTTCCGGTAGGCCGAGCATTAAATTCATATTTTGAATTGCTTGGCCGCTTGCCCCTTTAACCAGGTTATCAATACAGCTGATAACTACCAGCCTCCCCGTCCGGTGGTCAATGGTGGGGTAGACCAGGCAAAAATTGCTGCCCCAGGTGTACTTGGTGTGGGGTGGGGAACTGGCTACCCGGACAAAGGGCTCATCCTTATAGAAGTCCAAGTAGAGCTCTTTCAGCTTCTTTTCACTTTTGCCCGAGGCTAGTCGAGCATAACAGGTGGTTAATATCCCCCTGGTCATGGGCACTAGGTGGGGAACAAAGGTAACCGAGGGCGTCTGCGGGTTAAGCAACTTTAGCTCTTGGACGATTTCAGGCAGATGCCTATGTCCTTCTAAAGCGTAGGCACTTACGTCTTCATTGGCTTCGGAGAAGTGGCTGAGCAGGCTCAGGGTTCGGCCGGTGCCGGAGACGCCAGATTTGCTGTCAATAATAATGTTTGGTTCAATCACGCTTGCCTTTACCGCCGGGGCTAAAGCCAGGATAGCTCCGGTGGGGTAGCAACCGGGGTTAGCCACCAGCTTAGCCGAAGCAATCTTGGAGCGGTATAACTCAGGAAGCCCGTAGACTGCCTCTTTTAGTAGCTTAGGGGCGGGGTGGGTAAAACCATACCAGCGCTCATATTCTGAGGCATCCTTTAGCCTGAAGTCGGCGCTGATATCCACTACTTTAATACCCCGCTCAAGCAGGGGTATTACCTCTTTGGCGCTCTCCTTGTGGGGCATGGCGGAAAAGACCAGTTCAACATCCCCCGGCTCGGCTTCAATAGTCAGGTCTATGCCAGTCAGGTGGGGGAAGACCTCTTCTAACTTTCGCCCGGCGGCGCTCCGCCCGGTAACTGAGGCAAGCTCCACCTCTGGGTGCTGAAAAAGAAGTCTTGCCAGCTCAACGCCGGTATAGCCGGTAACATTAATAATGCCTACTTTCATTTTCTCCTCCCCTCAAAGACGCTTTCTATGGCGGCTAGGTGCTGCTTGGTGCCAATGACAATCAGCCGGTCACCATCCTCAATAAGCTCTTCTCCCGGCGGGTTAGCTATAAGTTTGCCGCTCTGCTTCCTCATTGCCAGAATAGTGATTCCAACCTGGCTTCGAGCCTCCTCCATGGTCTTACCGACCAGGGGGGAGCCACTACCCACGTCTACATTTTCCAGCTGTAGCTCCCGGCCGCGGCCATAGGTCACGGTATCAATAAAGTCCACCACTGCCGGGCGCAGAGCTAGCATCGCCATACGGCGGCCGCCAATACTATGGGGGGATATGACCCGGTCAGCACCAGCTCGGTTTAACTTGTCCTCAGCCTCGCTGCTGGAGGAGCGGGCTTCAATGAACAAGTCCGGGCGTAGCCCCCGAGCGGAGAGGGTGATGTAGGTGTTAGTGGCATCGCTACCCACTGCCGCCACCAGACCGCGAGCCTGCTTGATGCCAGCTTCCTTTAGCACCTCGTCGCTGGTGGCATCGCCAAGTAAGCAGAGATAGCCGACTTCTTCGGCTTTGGCAATAATCTCCTCATCGTTGTCAATGATGACAAAGGGTGCTTTCTCCTCGCTAAACGCCTGAGCTATCTCCTGCCCCACTCTTCCGTAGCCACAGAGAATAAAATGTCCCTTCAGTTTGGCAATCTTGGTTTTCATTCTTCGCCTCCCCATGGTGATACCAAATTGTCCCTCTAATATGTATCCCATAAGTGTGGTTAAAATATATAGCGCCCCACCAACGCCCCCCACAATTAAGAAGATGCTGAAAATTCGCCCCGCCTGGCTTAAGGGGTGAACCTCCATATAACCCACGGTGGTTATGGTGGTTATGGTCATGTAGAGAGAGTCGATAAGTGACCAGCCCTCGATGATCTCATAGCCAACAACCCCGATGGCTACGATGGCGATAAAAGCGCCCACGCCCCAGATTAATCTTTGTAGCGGGCTCATTGCTTATCTACATCAAGATGGTAATTAATAAATATATTGTAACATATAATCGGTTCTCATGCCTGCCAATCAATATAAAAGAGGGATTGTTTATTAACCTCACCCCCTTAATCTTACCCCGCGAAATCAAAGATTTCGCGGGGGCCCCTTTATCCCCCTTCCCTTGTAAGGGAAGGGGGTCAGGCGGGTTCCCAGGAAAATTGAAGATTTTTCTGGGTGCTAGGGGGATAGGTTGCTAGAGATAAGGAATATATGCTATTATTAAGTTTCACAGGAGTGTATAGATGCCCAAGATTTATCTTCTTGATGTCACCAATTGGGACGGGGTGCAGACCGCCAAGCTTGGCTTGTCCAAGCTGGAAAAAACCATGATCAATATCTACCTCAATGAAATGGGAGTCTTCCAGTCTGAGTTTGGCTTCCCCACCACCAGGCACGAATCCCACTATCT
>CAZHLO010000090.1:0-4617 GCA_964533385.1 uncultured Dehalococcoidales bacterium
AGATCTAGTACGGTCTCGTGGGCTCGGAGATGTGTATAAGAGACAGCCTCAGAGAGGTCGCAACCCCAGGCGGTGGCTTTGCCAGAGCCGAGGTTGAGATTCAGGTTTATAGCCACCTCCTCCCCCTTTAATAGCTGGATTAAGCCTCGCTTATTAAAGGGCAAGGGGCTGCCTGCTTTTACCACGGGCATTTTGCCGATAAAAAGGTCGAGTTTGGCTTCTTCAACTGCCACCCCACTCCGCCCCACCGCTGCCATAATTCGCCCCCAATTGGGGTCGGCGCCATGGACCGCCGCCTTGACCAAGGGTGAGCTTACCACTGTCCTTGCCGCCGACTTCGCTTCGGAGAGAGTGGCGGCACCACCCACAGTTACCTCAATGAGCCTGGTTGCCCCTTCACCATCGCGGGCGACAGATTTAGCCAGATAGATGCAGACCTGCTCCAGGGCCTGCTGAAAGGCGTCAGCCGGCGCGTCTCCCGCCAGGCCATTAGCCATTATTAGCACCATATCGTTGGGACTGGTGTCACCGTCAATGGAAATCATGTTAAAGGATACATCCACCGCCTTTTTAAGCGCCTTTTTAAGAAAGTCTTTCTCAACTGCAGCGTCGGTGGTAAGGAAGCAGAGCAGGGTTGCCAGGTCGGGGTGAATCATCCCCGAACCCTTGGCTGCCCCACCAATGGTGAACTCACTGCTACCAGCCTTGACCTTAACCGCCGTCTCCTTGGCAAAGGTATCAGTGGTCATTATCGCCCTTGCCAGTTCATGACCGCCGTCGCGGGAAAGGATAATCTGGTCTATGACACTTCTTACCCGCTTCATCGGCAGGGGCACGCCAATAACGCCGGTGCTGGCGACAAGGACATCGGCGGGCAATATGCCAATGCCCTCGGCGGTTAGCTCTGCCATCTCGGTAGCGTGAGCAAGACCCTGCTGCCCGGTGAAGGCATTGGCACAGCCACTATTCACCACCACCGCCCCCGCCTTCCCCTGTTTCAGCCTCTGCTGGGATAGAACCACCGGGGCTGCCTTGAGCCGATTGTTAGTAAATAGAGCCGCCGCCAAGCAGGGCGCCTCGGAGAAGAGGATGGCGAGGTCTAATTTACCAGCGGCTTTCTTATTTATTCCGGCGCTGACAGCATCGGCAAAAAAACCCTCAGGGGAGGTAACCATGCCCTTGGGAATAAACTCAATCTTGGCGGCCACTATACATAAACTATAGCATACTCGATATAGCCAGGCAATGTAGTATAATATAAAAACTAGCCGCAAAATTTAGCAGGAGACACAGAAATGGAAGTAAAGACGGTATATTTTGAAAACCCGGGTAGCGGGAATACCGAAGAGGTGCTTGGCATCGCTAAACGGCGGGCGGAGGAACTGGGTATAAAAACCATAGTGGTAGCCTCCACAGTAGGCGAGACTGCAGTCAGAGCGGTAGAAGTGTTCAAAAAGGAAAGGGTCATCGCCGTCAGCCATGTTACCGGCATGCGTGAACCCGATACCCAAGAATTCAGCGAGGAGAATAGGAAGATAGTTGAGAGTAAAGGGAGCGTCATCCTCACCACCACCCACGCCTTTGGTGGCTTGAGCCGTGCCATGCGCAACAAATACAACATGTATGTTCTGGGAGATGTTATTGCCGATACCCTGCGCATTTTTGGTCAGGGGATGAAGGTAGTCTGTGAGATAGCCCTGATGGCCGCCGATAGTGGGCTGGTGCGCACCGATGAGGATGTAATTGTTATTGCTGGCAGCGGGCGGGGTGCTGATACCGCCGTAGTGCTGAGGCCGGCCAACACCCACGCCTTCTTCGACCTCAAAATCAAGGAGATTCTGTGCAAGCCGCATCTATAAGTTTTTTAGGGTAACCTCACCCCCTTAATCCCCCTCTCCTTGATAAGGAGAGGGGGAATTTGTTTTTTAAGGGGCTAGCGCCCCTTAAACCCCTCTTAAATGGGGGAGTTTGAGGGGGCACTAGCCCCCTCTTTTAATAATTTTTCCCCTTCCCCTTGTCAAGGGGAAGGGGATACAGGGGATAGGGTTTATATAATCTACAATCACCGCTATTTGGTGTGGGTGCCGTAGGCAATGGGGGGTGCCATAAACTCAGCGGGGTATTTAAATTTCTTAGCCGCTATCTGCACCATCTGCCGCCCCAGGTCATAAGCTGCCTTTCTCCCCTTCTCCAGCTTCTTGGCATCGCCATAAGCGGCAACATAGTTGGCCGGTATCATGCTGCGGATGACAATATAGAAATATAAGTCCTTGACCGCATCGATGAGGCCAAGGCTGCCAGCGACAGCGACAATACCACCCACCTTGTTAGCCAGACTTTTGCCGGGGCGGCCCAGCGGCATGGTCCGGTCAATGATGGCCTTGGCCTGGGCGGACATGGAGTAGAAGTATACTGGAGTGCCGAAGATAATGCCATCCGCCTCCAACAACTTCTTGTATAGCTCCTGCATATCGTCCTTGATGTGACATTCGCCGGTCTCCCAACAAGTTCCGCAACCATCGCAAGGTTCTATGGTCTTGCCGGATACGCTATACAGTTCTACCTCTGCCCCCTCGTCTTGCGCTCCTTTGAGCGCCTCACCTAACAAGATGGCGGTGTTTCCCTGCTTTCTTGGGCTGCAGGAAAGAGCTAAAATCTTCATCTTTGTTCTCCTTCCTTGGCTTTCTTCTGTAGTTCATAAAGCTTGGTGATGGCTTCCAGCGGGGTTAATGAGTCAATGTCTAGCTTCTCCAATTCCTCTAAAAGCGGCGACTTCTGCCCCCATAAGGGTATTTGGATAGACGGCGGCTTTTGGGGGCGCCTTTTGGCTTTACGTGGGCTCTCAGCGAGGGTTCGGCTACTTTCTTCAAGCTCGGTTAAAACCTCCTGGGCACGGTGCACCACCGACCTGGGCAGGCCGGCTAATTTGGCGACATGGATGCCGTAGCTCTTGTCAACGCCGCCGGGGACAATCTGGTATAAAAAGGTAACTTCCCCCTTATCCTCACTTACGGCAACGTTAAAATTCTTCACCCGGGGCAGGAAACTGGCTAGCTCCACCAGCTCGTGGTAGTGGGTGGCAAAGAGGGTCTTGGCTCCCAGCTTAGAGTAAGAATGGATATACTCGGCAACGGCGCGGGCAATGGAAAGCCCATCATAGGTGCTGGTGCCCCGCCCAATCTCGTCTAGGATAATCAGGGAGCGGGGGGTGGCATTGTTCAGGATATTGGCGGTCTCCACCATCTCCACCATAAAGGTTGACTGACCGGCGGGCAGGTCTTCCCGAGCGCCAATCCGGGTAAAGATACGGTCGACCAGGCCAATGGTGGCGGAGGCAGCGGGGACAAAGCTGCCAATCTGAGCCAGGAGCACAATCAAGGCCACCTGCCTCAGGTAGGTTGATTTGCCTGACATATTGGGCCCGGTAAGGACGATAAGCTGGGCGTCATCGTTGGAAAGATAAGTATCGTTGGGGACAAAGCTGCCGTCAAGCAAGCTCCGCTCCACCACCGGGTGGCGCCCATCAGAAATAACAATCTCACTATCCGTGGTCAACTTAGGTCGGACATAGCTATAGCGGACGGCGACCTCAGCCAGGCTGGAGAAGACGTCTATATCAGCCAGGGCAAGGCTTGAAGCCGAGATGCGCTCCAATTCTGCCCCCACCTGATTGCATACCTGGCGGAAGAGCTGAGCCTCAAGCTCACTAATCCGGTCCTGGGCATTCAAAATCGTCGACTCATACTCTTTTAGTTCCGGGGTAAAGAAGCGCTCGCCGCCAACGAGCGTCTGCTTCCTGATATAGTCCTGAGGCACCTGAGATAAATTGGGCTTGGAGACTTCAATATAGTAGCCGAAGACCTTGTTAAAGCCGACCTTAAGCGACTTTATCCCGGTCCTCTCCCGCTCCTTGCGCTCAAGGTCGGCGAGGTACTGCTTGGCATTCTTAGACGTCTGGCGCAGGCTGTCCAGTTCTTCAGAGAAACCCGGCCTCACCACCCCACCCTCGTCCAGAGTGCCCGGCACCTCCACAATGGCACGTAAAATCAAGTCAACAACCTCCGGGCAGGGTTTGAGCTCCTCCGCAAGCCAACCTATTGACTCAAGCACCTGCCTGAGCTTGGGTATTACTTCCAGACTGCGGCGCAGGGCAATTAGCTCACGGGGAACGGCAATGCCACCCTTAACCCGGTTAATCAACCGCTCAATATCAGCCACCTCACCGAGCAAAGAGATGGTCTGGCTGCGCGCCAGGGTATTTTCGGCAAACCAGCCGATGGCATCCTGCCTCTTATTTAATTCGGTTATATCAAGCAGGGGCTGGCCCAGCCAACGCCTGAGCAACCTGCCTCCCATAGCGGTTTTAGTCAGGTCAAGGATAGACAGGAGTGAGCCACCAAAGGTTCCTGAGCGGCTGCTATAGAAAAGCTCCAGGTTTCTCTGGGTCTGCACGTCCAGCGCCATAAAGGAATCGGTGGAGTAGGTGGTGAGCCGGGTGAGCTGTCCCAGAACCCCCTTCTGCGTTTCCTGAAGGTAATGAATAATAGCGCCGGCGGCTTTTACCGCCCTGTCTCTTATACACATCTCCGAGCCCACGAGACCGTACTAGAACTCGTA
>CAZHLO010000091.1:0-557 GCA_964533385.1 uncultured Dehalococcoidales bacterium
ATCAGCTCCCTCTTTAATACAGCCGCTTCTTCCAGCCACCTCACATGGTTATCATATCTCTGTCCCTGCACCATCATCGAAGAGAACGCCCCACCGGCACGGAACGTCTCTCTGATAGATGCCGAGACCCTGGTGCACTGGAACAACAGAGTTGATTCGACAGCGGGGTCCTCGACTGCTTTTAAGGACTCCCCGCCAGTTTCCTTTATTATCTGCGCCAACACCTTTTTCTTGTATTCAAAGTCCTCGTCGAAGTTGCCGGCGATTATAACCATGAAGCCAGGCCCATGCACCTCTTTGGTAAATCGCTCCAGAGTTTCGAAATCTTCCTCATTACTTGTCGTTATGTTGGAAGATACCATTGATGGGCAAAAACCCATGAGCTCGAAGGCTATTTCACTTTTACCAATCTTGAGCTCCGCCTCAACCAGCTTCTCGATTGACGGGAAGGAGAAATACCGCACCATCATGTTTGGCAGCATCTCGGGAAGAGTGTAACGTGGTGATGCCCCTTCCAGCGGATATCTCACGGGCCCCGGCCAGTGATACACCTTAGT
>CAZHLO010000091.1:567-4613 GCA_964533385.1 uncultured Dehalococcoidales bacterium
CCCCGGCCCATCCCCGCAGAACCACTCACCCGAAGCCCCCAGCGTTCCTAACCTGATTATCTCCCCTTCATCAGTTACCCACTCTGTCGCTAAGTCGTTTCGGTCCCCGGTGCTCGTCGTCATCCCCATATGGCCATGGCCAGACATAGCGAGCGCGGTGCAGGTAGAGCCTGCCCCCTTTACATTGCAGATCATGCCTCTCTTGAATAGCTCGGCCTGCAGCTCTGCCGAAATCACGTAAGGCTCGACCACGGCATACATGTTTTTCTCGTTGATTTCGATGATGCGATTCATCCTTCTCAGGTCTAGGAATATGAAATCGTAGGTTGGCGGCATAAGTGACCAGCCCGTGCTTTGGGCTTTGAAGGGTATTTTGTGTTTGTTGCATAGCCTGACGACCGCAGCCACCTCTTCCGTATTCCCGGGAAGAACCACAGTTATATCCTGCGAACGATAGGCATCTTTTATTGCTGGGTCATCGGAAATATTCTCTGCTCCCACCACGTCTTCGAATTCCTGATATACATCTTTGCTTATAGCCATGATTCATAACCTCCTCTAGATTGTTTTCTCCAGCAACTCAACGATGTCATATACCTTCAGGCTACTACCGCTCTCTTTGATGGCTTGGTTGAAATTTTTCTCGCACCAGGGACAGGCAGTGACTATCGCTTCCACCCCGGTAGACTCGGCTTCTTCAACCCGCTTTTGAGCGGTCCACCTGGCGAAGTTGGGGTTAGATTCGTTAACGCCGCCGCCTGCCCCACAGCACCAAGCGTATTCCCTAATCCTGTCCATTTCAAAAAGTTTTACACCGGGAATACTCCTCAGCACCTCCCGCGGAGGTTCATAAACGCCATGTGTGCCCCGACGGTATACCTTGGGAGGGTCAAAAACAAACTTATACCCCGGAATCTTTTTCCCTTCCCAGTGTATCCACGGCTCACCCAGTCTCCCAAGATAGCAAGGGTCATGGTAGGTGACTGTCAAATTCACTTCCTTTTTCAGCTTAAGTTTGCCTTCTTTAATCAGGCGGGCAAGATATTCGGTGATATGCATTACCTCCAGGTCGCCCTTAAGATTGTATTTGTCGTAGAGCACCTTGAAGGCATGATAGCCATCAGCACAAGCGGTGACCACTGTTTCCACACCTGATTTCTTAAACAGCCCCATATTGCGTTTAGCCTGTCTCAGGAAATCATCCTTATATCCCATCTGGTATGCCCGACCGCCACAGCATGACTCATTTTCGTAGCCGATTCCAAAGTCAACCCCTGCTTTCTTCAGTATCTTGACCGTCGCTTTGGCTAGCTTCTGGTAGTTCTTGTCATAACTCGTCAGGCAACCCACATGATAAACGACCTTCGTCTTCTGCTTGGTAAAATCTTTTAATCCCAGCCCCTTAGCCCATTCCCCACGCTTAGCCTTTGCTCCCGGCACCATGGCACCCTGCTTCCGCAGGCTGCTAATCACCTTATCCAGAGCCGGGGTGGTATGACCTCCCTCCACGCATTTAATTCTGAATTCAAATATTGGCTCCAAGACTTCCATATCCATGGCATACTTACATGAAATATCACAGGCACCGCACATCTGGCAGTTATAAACTATATCAAGGAGCTTATCTGTATATTGAAATCCGCTATTCAACATTTCCTTGGCGATAAGCAATCTGCCACCGCCAGAGTAGGCGTGGAAATTATATTTCGCTATACTGGGACATGCGTACGAATGCTCAACCCCCTTTACCATTTGCAAGGGTATATGTTTGCAGGCCGAACATCGGCAGCACATCTCCACATCACCACGGTAATCTTCTAGCGCCATCTTTTCCCCTCCTTAAAAACACAATTTCACTGGATTCATAACGTTGTTAGGGTCTAATATTGACTTAACCTTTTTTAGAGCGGTAACGGTAGCAGCATCTCGGTTTATAATAATAGGGGAGCTTTCGCCATAAGGCCTGGAGAAGAAAGCTCCCTTAGCCATCAGGTCGTTAACAGTGCTGATGGCTAACTCCCTGACCCGCTCTGACTGGCTGGGGTTCTCAGGGTCATAAAACAGGTTGAACTCGCAGTGAAGGTTAGTCCCTTGCACTATAGGCTGGAGATAAACACCCATATCTGAAGCCGGATAGCCAGCTTCATCAACCGCATCATACATCGTCCTAATCAACTCCGGTAGCTTATCGTAGATGGTGACAAAGAATATGTCATGGCAGGCTCCCTGGCAGCGAAGCTTCCAATACGGCTCCCCAGAGGGACGGTTGACCACTTTTAATAACTCAAGAGCCGAAACTCGACCAATGGCTCCTAGTGGTTCCACACCCATTCGCTTGGTTATATCCGAGATGCCCTTTATCTGAGAACTCACCCTCTCTTCAGGAAAATAATCATAGCCGGCTACGTTAAAGAAAAGCACCCAAGGTGGTAAGGTGTCCTTTAAATCCTGGTAATCGGTAGGCCATTTCTTGGCCATGATAGCCGCCAGATTAGAGTTGTTTATCACAAAGCACTCGTTTACCAGCCTTAGCCTTACCAGCCAGTGAACCAGTTCAAACAATTTATCAAGCTGTGAGGAGCCGACGAGGAAAGGCTCTTCAACGCTGGGGAGTAGTTCACATCTTAATGAAGCCCAGGTGACAATGCCCATCGTCCCCTGTGCACCCTGAATAAGCCTGTACCAGGCAGCCGGGCCAGGCCCATACGGTGTCTTTTGCGCGCCCCCGGCAGCCCATTGCTCTTCTATGGTGCCGGGACCAGCGGCAGCACCAGTGCGAAACATCTCGCCGTTGCCAAAAATGACCTCAACGCAAGCTAAGGGGTCAGATATATCCCAGTGATACTTGGGCATTATTACCGGCTCCCTCTCCAACATGCTACCGATAACCGACTTTGACTTCCGTGGTAGTAAGGGCAAATTGAGTCTGAGTCCTTCTTTGGCTACTGCTGGTATTAGTTCCCCAAAGGTCACCCCAGGCTCAACCATGGCAACTCTGTGAAATCGGTCAACCCGGATAACCTTTTTCATGCCGCTTAAATCGACAATAACCGCCCCTCCGATGCCAGGAATGGTATCACCGCGAAAATGGGGAGCTCCTGAGCTTACCGGCACCAAGGGAGAGAGCCTCTCATTAGCCCACTTCACCAGCTTTTGCACCTCAGCGGCATCCTTGGGCTTTACCACGCACCTGGGTCTCACTGGCAGGACAAAACTAATATCCCTGGAGTATTCTTCCAGGGTCTCTTCATCATCAAGGACATTCTTACTGCCGACGATTTTCTTCAAATCCTCATTATTAGCCATAATCCTGCTCCTTTGCCCTTTTTATTTAAATAAGCGGCAATGACAAACTGCTTTATTATATCACAACGTCCTCAGTTTAAGTAGACTAATCACCCTGTTGACAGACTAATAGTGATGACCTATCATAATCCAGCCAATCATTAATCGCTTCGCTGTGACATAAGGAGGAAATAAAAAATGGCTAAAACAAAATACGGGAAATACATAATAAGAGAACCCTTAGAAAAAGGGATGGCGCCGAGCCTGCATATATGCGCTGAAAAAGGTTGTGCTGGAGCCGAGTTTCCCAACTTCCCGGTTGAAGTCCAACTACTCTGCATCACCCAACCGCTCGCATTTCCTCATCAGGCCCACATCCACGATGCCGACGAAATCTTTTTCATCTTTGGCAGTAACCCCAAGAATTACTACGACTTCGACGCCGAAATCGAAATATATTTGGGCGAGGAAAGAGAAAAACACATAATTAACACCACATCCATTGTCTACATCCCCAAGGGATTATTACACGCTCCGATTGCCATCAAGAAGGTGAATAAACCTATTCAATGGATGCATGTTCTCTTTACTCCTAAATACACAATGGCAGAAGGTGACGTTTCGCAGCACCCCAAGCACCCTCGTGAGCGCTATTCGCCTGAGGAAATAAAAAAACTAAAACAAATCAACCCCTAGGAAACACAAAATGGTGGGCGGTACCGGGCTCGAACCAGTGACCTCTGCGATGTCAACGCAGTGCT
>CAZHLO010000092.1:0-4609 GCA_964533385.1 uncultured Dehalococcoidales bacterium
CCCACTACCTGATGGGCGGCATCAAGACCAATAGCTGGGGGGAAACTAATATCGCTGGATTATTTGCCTGCGGTGAAACCGCCTGCACTGGAGTCCACGGAGCCAACCGTCTGGCCTCCAACTCAATGCTGGAAGTGGTGGTGTTCAGCAAAAGAATTATCGAAAAAACCGGGACCGCTGGTGAGGCAAGGACTCCTACCACCGGCAAAGGCATGGACGTTCATAGCTCACTTAGTCACCGGGAATTTCCCGCAGCTGTACCTACACCCAGCCTTTCCCTTTTGCAGCAGCTCCACTGGGATAAAGTGGGCATCATACGTAACAAGACGGGACTCACTGAGGCAGCAAATATCCTTGCCGCCTGGCAAAAGTCCCTGCCCCAGCCCGTAGACCGTCCCTCCTACGAGCTGAACAACCTGATATTGACCGGTCGGTTAGTAGTTGAGGCTGCTCTCATAAGAGAAGAGAGCCGTGGTGCTCATTTCCACTCCGATTTCCCTAAAACCTTACCTGAGTGGCAGCGCCATATCATATTTACCAAGACAGGAGGCTAGACTTGGAGCTACCTGAAGCTGAGGTTGATGCCATTATCGAGTGTGCCCTGGTTGAAGATATAAGCCATGGGGATGTTACCAGCGAGTTACTGATACCACCTGAACTTCAAGGGAAGGCATCCATATTGGTCAAGGCAAAAGGAATACTGGCCGGCGGTACTGTCGCTAGGAGAGTGTTTCTGAAGGTTGACCCATCACTAAAAGTTGATGTGCTTATTAGAGACGGAGAGCGGGTTCAACCTGGAGACGTAGTAGCTACCGTTTCCGGCAGGGTAGCCAGCATCCTCAAGGCGGAGCGGACTGCCCTCAATTTTCTGCAGAGGCTCAGCGGCATCGCCTCAAACACCGCCCAGTACGTAGCCAGAACAAAGGGCTATGATGTCAGAATTACTGATACTCGTAAGACTACCCCGGGCTTAAGGTTACTGGAAAAGTATGCGGTGCGTAAGGGTGGCGGCAAGAGCCACCGTTTTCATCTGGGCGATGGTATCCTGATTAAAGATAACCACCTGGCGGCATTGCGCGCCCTCGGCATGAGCCTAAAGGATATTGTCGCCAAGGCTAAACAAAATGCTCCCCGGGCGTTGAAGGTTGAGGTAGAGGTCAACACTATGCAGGAAGCCTTGGAAGCGGCTGAGGCCGGGGCGGATATTATCATGCTGGATAATATGAGCCCTGATGAAATGCGCCATACCGTGGACTTAATCCCGAGCGAGGTTAAGACTGAAGCCTCGGGTGGGGTTACACTAGCTAATGTCCGCCGGGTGGCAATGTCAGGGGTTAACACCATCTCGGTCGGTGCCCTCATCCACTCGGCAAAAGCCCTTGATATTAGCCTTGAGCTTGAGCCATAGACCCTGAGGCTAATCTAGACTTTCCAGCGTTAGCTGGATAACCTTCCTCTTTCTCCAGCCAAGAAGCTAGCCGAGATGCGTATATTATATTAGAAAACACAATTTCCATATTTAAGTTTAAGGTAACAAAAGTCCAGATTGTGCAATTTCTAATAGTTCAATAGCGATTACTTATCTCTTACTAGCGCCTCAGTCAGTTCTCAGCCGATAGCCAACTCCCGGCTCAGTAATGATGAACTTTGGTCGTGCCGGGTCAGACTCAATTTTGCGACGGAGGTTGCTGATGTTGACATGTAGCATGTGAAATTCCTCTCCGTATTCTGCTCCCCACACCTCGCGCAACAGATGGCGATGGGTCAGCACCTTTCCGGCGTGAGTTACCAGCACACGAAGTAATTCATATTCATTAGGTGTTAATTGAACTTCTCGTCCTGACATAGTTACTAGTCTTCGTGCCAGGTCGACTTTCAGCTTGCCGCTAGTGAAAACCGGTTCGCTGGCTGTTTGAGCAGTGCGACGCAGGGCAGCCCGAAGCCGTGCTAGCAGCTCTCCCACACCGAAGGGCTTGGTCAAATAATCATCCGCCCCACCGTCAAGTGCCGCGATTTTGTCGCTCTCTGAGCCTCGGACAGGCTAGCAAGCTCGTATTTGTCATTAGGAGGCGGGGTAGGGAGTCGGGACTCGTGAGAGAGACCAAAGAGGTCGGCAGTTGGGCGACAAGGGGGTATTGGATACCCCCGGAATATTTTGAAGTCAACGCTTGGAATTGCTTTGCCGAGCGATTCAGCAAGTTATTGCGGGGGAAGGCAGAAACCAACAAACTACTGGGTAGTACACTGAATGAGGCCTCGAATTTCTCTGAGCTTGGTGACCTCCGCCCTTTACTACTTCTGAATCAGTCTTCAACGGACCTGTCAAATATACCCAATGATTCGGTAGATTACGTGTTTACAGACCCTCCTTATGGGGATGCTGTGCCCTATCTGGAACTTGACCTTATGTGGGCATCCTGGCTGAAGATGCCCATGAAATTTGAAGATGAGATAATCATCAGCGATAGTCCTGTAAGAAAGAAGGACTTTGACGAATATTTCAGAATGTTAACCCAGGCATTTCGGGAAGTCCATAGAGTTCTCAAACCTAACCAGTGGCTTACGGTTACTTTCCACAGCACGGACATTAAGGTTTACAACTCAATAATAAGGGCTGTGGTTTTTGCCGGGTTCCAGCTGGACAAAATCCTATACCAGAACCCGGCGAGAGCATCGGCGAAAGCCCTGCTGGCCCCATACGGAAGCGCAATAGGTGACTACTACCTTCGATTCAGAAAGCCTGCCGGGCCTCGTCAACTAGCTCTGACTGAATCACTGGTTGACCTCACTGCTTTTGAGAATGTGGTTGTTGAGTCCGTGAAGGAAATCATGGCAGAGAGAGGTGAGCCGGTAACCTACAATGACATTCTGAAGGGTATATATGTGGAACTGGATAAGCATGGTTTTCTACTGGCTGCAAAGCCTGAGAGAATCGATGCGGTGCTTGAGAAACACCGGGACAAGGACTTTGACTTTATTGATGGGAAAGGCTGGTGGCTCAAGAGACCTTCGGATTATTTTCTGCATGTCATCCCTCTGAATGAGAGAGTTGAACGAGCCGTTCTCCAGACACTTCGCCGTAAAGACAAAGTGTCCTTTGACGATGTTCTGCAGGAGTTATTCTTGACATTCAAGAATGCCCTGACGCCGAATCCTCCTACGATAACAGGCATCCTTAGCGAATATGCTTTCAAAACTAAGGATGGCAAGTGGAAACTAAAGCCCTCCGTGGAAATCAGAGAGAACGAGCATGCCAAGATGATACACTTGCTTTGCAGATTAGGAGCGAAATTGGGGTTCTTAGTATCTTCAGGACACCCAAATGATGTCTTTGAAGATGTCAGAGTGTCAGAGCTCAAAGGTTACCACGAATTGCCATTCTTAGAGGATATCCCCGCTGAAAAACTGAGAAGAATAAAGGAGATAGACGTAGTCTGGCACAAAGATGACAAAATCGTCTCCATATTTGAGGTAGAAAACACCACGGGAATAACCGAGTCCTTAGTTCGTGGTGCTAATGTTCCCTATCCGGTAAAGCGCTATTTAGTGCTACCCGAAGAGCGGGATATCCTGCTGCAATCTAGAATGAAGGAGCCTATGTTGGCCACTCAGTTTAGCGAAGGTGGCTGGCAAGTCATCTACTACGGTAAACTTAGTGAATTCGCGGATGAGTACAAACGGAAACGCCTAACACTCTCAGACTTTGAATCTATCGCCAATAGGAAATCTGAGCAAGATATTATGACAGATGCTGGGCAATTTACCTTATTGCGCTAACCAGAGAACCTCAAAGAACGTTTGTCGTTTTTCTACCGAGGGCTAGGAATCCATCGCTAGCAGCCGGGGTGAGGGCAACAATTCTGACTTTTGTTCAATTTTTCCATATCCAACAAAAATACAAATTGAAATATTTCAAGAAATGGCTATAATCTCAGTGACCCCCCGTCCGAAGACGAGAGAAATAAAAAATCAAGAAGCCTCCCGACCTGAGGAGCTTTATTGAATGTGTTATAATTACTTTGTCCCTGTACCTGATGTACATAGGTAATATATTGGATGGCGGCGGTGGAAACATCATTATTGACCACCAAGCTCAATATCCCTCCGGCCCGACCCCAGACGGTACCGCGACCCCGTTTGATTGAAAGACTTAAAGAAGGCCTCAGTTATAACCTTGTACTTGTATCCGCGCCAGCCGGCTTCGGCAAGACCACGCTTTTAAGTGAATGGACTCGTATCAGCCAGCCTAAGGTGCGCACGGCCTGGGTTTCGCTGGATGAAGGCGACAACGACCCGGTCCGTTTCTGGGACTACTTCATCGCCGCCCTGCAAATACTTCAGCCCGGTTGCGGGGTGAAAATCCTGCCCTGGTTGCATTCTTCCCAGCCGCCGTCTACCGAGCCGATGCTGACCGCGTTGATAAATGATCTCTCTGGTATAACCGGTGATTTCGTTGTTGTCCTGGACGACTACCACCTTATCAAGTTGCGACAGATACATGACGGTATCACTTATCTGCTCGAGCATCTGCCGGCCCAGGTTCACCTGGTGATTGCTGCCCGTGCCGAAATTGTCAAAGCGGCCCTTATAAATCACCAACAGCAGCTTC
>CAZHLO010000093.1:0-4603 GCA_964533385.1 uncultured Dehalococcoidales bacterium
ACCTGACTCCCCTTGATGCCCTTGGTGCTTGTTTCCCCGCCGGCACTGTCTCCGGGGCGCCCAAGATTCGAGCCATGGAGATTATCGCTGAGCTTGAGCCTGATAAGAGAGGCCCATATGCCGGGTGCGTGGGTTACTTCAGCTTCTCCGGCAATATGGATATCGCCATAACCATAAGAACCATTATCCTGAGCAAAGGCATAGCCCACGTCCAGGCTGGTGCCGGCATTGTTTATGACAGTGTGCCGTCGCGGGAATATGAGGAAACCTTAAACAAAGCCCGGGCTTCGTTAAACGCCATTGAGCAGGCAGAAACTATGGAGATGACTCATGCTGCTACTAATCGATAACTACGATAGCTTCACCTACAACCTCTTCCAGTACTTGAGTG
This sequence comes from uncultured Dehalococcoidales bacterium, assembly GCA_964533385.1. Lineage (GTDB taxonomy): Bacteria > Chloroflexota > Dehalococcoidia > Dehalococcoidales > BS750m-G39 > CAZHLO01. The sequence goes on from CAZHLO010000093.1 coordinate 392, forward strand.
AACTGGGAGAAGAAGTTCGGGTAGTCCGCAACAACAAGACAACGCTCAAGGAGATTGAGAGGATGAAGCCAGAGCGCATCGTAATCTCCCCCGGCCCCTCCACCCCCCAGAATGCCGGCATCTCCAACGATGTCATCCGCCACTTTGGCGCCAAAATACCCATCCTTGGCGTCTGTCTGGGGCACCAGTGCATTGGTTATAGCTATGGAGGCATTGTTGGCCCCGCCAACAAAATTATGCACGGCAAGTCGTCCCTGGTCTACCATAATAATACCGGCGTTCTTTGCGGGCTTCCCAACCCCTTCCCCGCCATACGCTACCACTCCCTCGTCGTGGTGCGTGAGGGGCTCCCCGACTGCCTGGAGATAACTGCCTGGACCGAGGATAACACCATTATGGGAGTTCGCCATCGCCAGTACCCGGTGGAGGGGGTGCAGTTCCACCCCGAGTCCTTCATGACCCACGTCGGGAAGGATATTTTAAGAAATTTTCTGGAGGTAACTCGGCATGATTAAAGAAGCCATCAGCTTACTGGTTTCGGGGCAGTCCCTGACCATGGAACAAGCCGCCGAAGTTATGGAAGAGATGACCTCGGGACAGGTAACCTCCGCTCAGTTCGGTGCCTTTGTCACCGCCCTCAAAATCAAAGGAGAGACTGCCGATGAAATTGCTGGCTTAGCCAGCGTCATGCGGGCTAAGTCAATCCGGGTGGAGACAACTGAGCCGGTGATTGATATTGTCGGCACCGGAGGTGATAACTCCGGGAGCTTCAACATATCCACCGCCGCCGCCTTTGTTGCCGCCGGCGCCGGTATAAAAGTAGCCAAGCACAATAACCGCGCCATGACCAGCCAGTGCGGTAGTGCCGATGTCCTAGAGGCACTGGGAATGAAGATCGAGCTTGATGCCGGTCAGGTAAAAGACTGCCTGGAAAAAATAGGCATCGGCTTCATGTTTGCCCCCCTGTTCCACCCCTCAATGAAGTTCGCCGCCGCCCCCCGCCGTGAGATTGGCATACGCACTATATTCAATATCCTTGGTCTCCTGACCAACCCGGCACTGGCTGAGTCCCAGGTTCTGGGCGTGCCCAGTGAGGAACTCGGCGAAAAGCTGGCGCAGGTACTGCTTCGCCTCAGCTCAAAACACGCCATAGTAGTTCACGGCTTAAACGGAATGGATGAAATCTCGGTAGCCGGCAAGTCCAGGGTGTGGGAGCTACGGGACGGTAAGATAACAGACTACTATGTGTCACCCCAGGATTTTGGGCTGGCAGCCGCCGGAGTTGAGACGCTGGTGGGTGGAACACCTCAAGAGAATGCCCTAATACTGCGCTCGGTGCTGGAGGGTGAGAAAGGTCCAAGAAGGGACGCGGTGATAATGAACGCCGCCGCCGGTATCGTGGTTGGCAGGCGGACTAAACACTCCTCAGGGCTTCCCGCCCTGAAGGAAGGTGCTGAGATAGCCAAAGAAGCAATAGATAGCGGACGGGCGCTGGATAAACTGGAGAGGCTAATTAAACTGAGTCAAAGTTATAGGTGAGAGACATGTTTTTAGATAAGATTATTGCTGAGAAGCTGGACGAACTAGAGCAGAGGCAAAAAATTGTCCCCCTGCCTGAACTTGAGGCAGCCATCGGGGGAAAGCCCTTGCCCCTGGACTTGGCGGCGGCTCTTAGAGGGGATAGCCTCCGTTTAATTGCCGAGGTCAAGAGGGCATCGCCCTCCCGAGGGGTATTATGCCCTAATCTAGACGCGGTTAAGCTAGCCAGCACCTACGCCCAATGCGGGGCGGCGGCAATATCAGTCCTCACTGAGTCGCGGTATTTTGGGGGGAGCGGGGAAGACCTTGAAGCTATCAGGCACGAGTTGCCTCACATTCCACTACTGAGGAAGGACTTTATACTTAAGCCCTATCAGGTGTTTGAATCGCGTGCCTGGGGAGCCGATGCCGTGCTTTTGATTGTTGCCATATTAGATGATGCTGAACTCAAAGGGCTGCTCTCTTTAAGTCATGCTTTGGGAATGCAGTGCCTGGTTGAGGTACATAACGAAGATGAGCTAAAAAGGGCTCTGGCCTGTGACGTGAAAATCATCGGTATTAACAACCGCAACCTTGATACCATGGCGGTGGACATAAATGTTACCAAAAAACTTCGCCCCCTTATACCCCCGGAGCGAATAGTGGTCAGCGAAAGCGGCATAAAGGGGAGAAGGGATATACAGAAGCTAAGGGAATTGGGTGTTAACGGCGTGCTTGTTGGTGAAGCATTGGTTACTGCCAGTGACGTCGCCGCCAAGATAAAGGAGTTAATTTGACCAAAATTAAGATTTGCGGCATTACTGATGTCTCTTACGCCCAGGCGGCAATTGAAGCTGGGGCTGACCTCATCGGGGTGGTCTTCGCCCCCAGCCCCCGGCAGGTTACTCATGAGAAGGCAAAAGAGATAGCGGCTGCGGTCAAAAAACACGTGCCGGTGGTGGGGGTATTCGTCAATATGCCCGCCGCCACGGTAAATAGTGTGGCTTCTGCCTGCGGGCTGGACTGGGTGCAGCTCAGCGGCGACGAGACCTGGGAGTACTGCCAGCAAATGGAAAAGCCGGTGATAAAGGTAATTCACGTGCCCCGTGAGTGGGGCGAGGAGGAGCTTCTCGTTCATTTGGAAGATGGCGAGCGACAACTGGGTTCCAGACCTCATATTTATCTTCTTGATACCTTTGTTGAGAAGAAATACGGGGGAACCGGTCAGGCATTTGCCTGGGAGATAGCCAAAGGGGCGGTAGTAAAATACCCGGTCATTATTGCTGGCGGGCTCCACCCGGGGAATGTCGGGCAGGTGGTAGCCAGCTTGAGACCCTGGGGAGTTGATGTTTCTAGCGGTGTTGAAAGCCAAGGGGTCAAAGATGTTGACAAAATCAAGGCTTTTGTTCAAGCCGTTAGGTCGGCACAATAGATTTATGGAAGGAGGAACAACAAGATGCTGGTGGTGATGAAAAACGATGCTACCGAGGCACAGGTGCAGGCAGTGGTTCGAGCAATAGAGAGCATGGGCTACCGTGGTATTCCTATGCCCGGTGCCCAGCGCACTGCGGTCTGCATTATCGGCAACCAGGGACCGGTTGATGATTCCCAGCTCCTGGTCATGGAAGGCGTAAAAGAGACCATCCGGGTAACCAAACCATATAAACTGGTCAGCAGAGAGACACATCCCCAGTCCACGGTTATCGCCATTGGTGATATCAAGATTGGCGGAGGCAAACCGGTAATAATGGCTGGACCCTGCGCCGTAGAAAGCGAAGAACAAGCCCTCACCATTGCCCAACTGGTGAAAAAATATGGTGCCCAGGTCTTCCGTGGCGGCGCCTTCAAACCCAGAACCTCACCATACAGTTTCCAGGGACTAGGCGAAGAAGGACTGAAAATACTGGCTAAGGTCCGCCGGGAAACAGGTCTACTAATCGTAACTGAAGCCACTGACCACGACAATCTGGAACTTGTGGAAAAATACGCCGATATCATTCAGATTGGCGCCAGGAACATGCAAAATTATTCCCTGCTGCGTCGGGCCGGTCATGCTTCGAAACCAGTCCTGCTCAAGCGCAGCTTTGCCGCCACCATTGAAGAACTGCTAATGTCGGCGGAATATATCAGCTCGGAGGGGAATACCCAGGTTATGCTGTGTGAGCGAGGAATACGTACCTTCTCCGACAACACCAGAAATACCCTGGACTTAAGCGCTATCCCCTCAATCAAGGAAGTAAGCCATCTACCCATCATCGTTGACCCCAGCCACGCCGCCGGGCGGAGGGACTATGTTATCCCCCTGTCCAAGGGCGCCATAGCCGTCGGTGCCGATGGTCTCCTGGTGGAGGTGCACCACGACCCACCCCATGCCCTCTCCGATGGGATGCAGTCCCTCTATCCAGAGCAGTTTAACGAACTAATAAAGGAGATAAAGAGTTTAGTCCTATGAAAGCCAGCCATATCATTAAACTGGAAACGGTCAAGCGCTGCCCCATCGTTGTCGGCGACGGCATCCTCAACCGACTTGAGGAGTATTTTGACTTCAGCGGCTATTCCAGCATCACCCTGATAACCGATACCACCGTGAAAAAGCTCTATGGACAATATGTGCTACCGGCACCAAAGGCAAGAAAAAAGGTGTCCCTGTTCACCCTGCCCGTGGGCGAAAGAGCCAAGTCGCTAAGACAAGTG
>CAZHLO010000094.1:0-4583 GCA_964533385.1 uncultured Dehalococcoidales bacterium
TGAATATGCTGAGTGTTATGCCTTCCACATAATGTACCTAAGCCGGGAGGGCCAGAGGCAAGTAGAGGCATTTCTTAAAGAGCGGTTTGACCTCGTTTACGACGAAGAAGTACCCACACGGCCAACGCCGCAAATTGTGGAGCCGCCACTAATATGGCGCTACTTCCTCAAGGTGGGTCAGCATAAGCCTCAGCAGCAAACAGAGGATGACTATGTTGTTGAGCGGGTAATGGAGATAAACACCGGATTCGAGGGTGCCTTTGTCTTCTCCAGCGGTAAGGATATGGCCGTGTTCAAGGGGGTGGGCTACCCTGAGGAGATAGCCAATTATTTCTGCCTGGAGCAATATGAAGGTTACCTGTGGACTGCCCATGGTAGGTTCCCGACCAATACTCCGGGCTGGTGGGGTGGGGCTCACCCATTCAACATCCTGGACTGGACAGTAGTTCATAATGGCGAGATTTCTTCTTACGGTATAAACCGGCGCTACCTGGAGCAGTTTGGCTATCATTGCACCATGCAGACTGATACTGAAGTGGTGGCTTACGCTGTTGACCTGCTGATACGTAAGCACAACCTGCCCATAGAGATTGTGGCTAAAATACTGGCGCCTCCCTTCTGGAATGATATTGAGCGCCGTACTCCAGAGGAGCAGAGGCTACTGCGAACCCTGCGTCAGGTATACGGTAGCCTGCTGTTAAACGGACCGTTCACCGTCATTATTGCTCATCAGGGCGAGATGATTGGGCTTACCGACCGCATCAGACTGCGCCCGCTCACGGTTGGGGTGAAGGGGGACAGGCTTTACCTCTCGTCTGAGGAGTCAGCTATCCGCCTGATTTGTCCTGACCTGGATAGGGCATGGATACCAATGGGGGGCGAGCCTATTGTCGGCAGATTGGGGGAACCGCTTCAGCCACAGAAGGTGGCTACTAGCAGGGAGGCAATTTAGGATGCTAACCAAAAGGATTATTCCCTGCCTTGATGTCAAAGGGGGACGGGTGGTGAAAGGGACCAGCTTTGTCCAGTTGCGCGATGCCGGTGACCCGGTAGAGCTTGCCAGCTTCTACTATAAAGAGGGCGCTGACGAGCTGGTCTTTCTGGACATAACAGCTACCCCCGAGGGGCGTGATACCATGGTGGATGTTGTTGAGCGCATCTCCGAGAGGGTATTCATGCCGCTTACTGTGGGGGGCGGACTGCGCAGCGTTGGTGATATGCGGCGTATGCTGCTGGCCGGGGCGGACAAGGTCTCGATAAACACCGCCGCTGTGCTCAACCCCAGCCTGATTAGAGAGGGAGCTGACAGGTTCGGCAGCCAGTGCATTGTGGTCGCCATAGATGCCAAACGAGTAGAGAGCAGTAAGGAACCCCGCTGGGAGGTCTATATCTATAGTGGACAAAAATCCACCGGACTCGATGCCATCGCCTGGGCGAAACAGGCGGTAGGGCTTGGTGCCGGGGAGCTACTACTCACCAGCATGGATGCTGATGGGCACAAGGCGGGATATGACATTGAGCTTACCAGCGCCATTTCTGAGGCAGTGAGCGTGCCAGTTATTGCCAGTGGCGGTGCCGGCACTCTAGAAGACCTTTACCAGGCACTGGTCTTGGGCAAGGCTGATGCCGTCCTTGCCGCCAGTATCTTCCATTATGGCACCTATTCTATTGCTGAGACCAAGGCATATCTGGCGAAAAAGGGAATACCGATAAGATTATTTAGCAACCTATCCCCCTTACCCCCTTCCCTTAATAAGGGAAGGGGGAGTGAAAGTAAGAGAGGGGGTAAACCCCCTCTCTAAAACCTCTTCCCCCTCTCCTTTAAGGAGAGGGGGATAAAGGGGGTGAGGTATCAAAATACATGCTAGAGAAAAGAAGATGAAGACCTATTTACCAGCCAAATTTTTAATAGAACGAGACCCGGAGCGATGCATCCAGTGTCAGGTGTGTATCAATCAGTGCACCTTCGATGCCCTCTACTATGACGCCGAAGACGACGAAGTAAGGAGCCGTGAGGAGAACTGTGTTGGCTGCCACCGTTGTGTCGTTTTCTGCCCCACCCGGGCGTTAAATATCAGAGAAAATCCCTCAGACTACCGGGAGAACTATAACTGGCGTCCCGAGGTCATTGAGGACATCATCAAGCAGGCAGAGACAGGTGGAGTACTCCTCACTGGAATGGGCAATGATAAAGGCTACCGTATCTACTGGGACCATCTGGTTCTCAATGCCAGCCAGGTGACCAACCCATCCATTGACCCGCTACGTGAGCCTATGGAGCTTACCACCTATCTGGGGCGTAAGCCGGATAAAGTTGAGCTTAACCCGGGTTCCGCCAGTCTGAAAACTAAGCTGGCGGCCCAAGTCAAAATTGAAGTCCCGGTGATGTTTGCTGCCATGTCTTACGGCGCGGTGAGCCTTAATGTGCATGAATCCCTAGCCAGGGCGGCCACCGAGATGGGCACCCTGTGGAACACCGGCGAGGGAGGACTTCACCCCAAGTTTTATATGTATGGCAACAATACTATTGTCCAGGTGGCATCAGGGCGCTTTGGAGTCCATCCCGAGTACCTTGATGTCGCCCAGGTAATTGAGATTAAGATTGGTCAGGGGGCAAAGCCTGGAATCGGTGGACATCTTCCCGGAGAGAAGGTGAGCGCTGAAGTCTCTATGACCAGAATGATTCCTCAGGGGACAGATGCTCTATCGCCGGCACCACAGCACGATATTTACTCTATTGAGGACTTAGCTCAACTCGTTTACGCGCTGAAGGAAGCAACCAACTATACCAAGCCAGTAGCGGTGAAGATAGCTGCCGTCCATAACTCGGCGGCTATTGCCAGCGGTATGGTGAGGGCCGGGGCTGACATTGTTGTCCTTGATGGGCTCAGAGGGGCTACCGGTGCTGCTCCCAAGATTATCCGTGACAATGTTGGCATCCCCATTGAGATGGCGTTAGCCTCGGTAGATAGCCGCCTGAGGCAGGAGGGCATACGCAACCAAGCCTCAATTGTAGTTTCAGGAGGTATAAGAAATAGCGGCGATGTGGCTAAGGCAATCGCCCTTGGTGCTGACGCGGTGTATATTGGCACTGCGGCTCTGGTCGCTCTTGGCTGTACCCTATGTCAGCAATGCCATACCGGCAAATGCGCCTGGGGAATCTGCACCACTGACCTTGCCCTGACCAAGAGGGTCAACCCTGACATTGGTGCCCGGCGGCTGGCGAATCTCCTTCGCGGCTGGAGCCTTGAGCTTAAGGATATACTGGGCGGGCTGGGTGTCAATGCTATAGAGAGCCTGCGCGGCAACCGCCTGCACTTAAGAGGTGTCGGCTTAACTGATACCGAGCTCGAAATCCTGGGAGTAAGAATGGCAGGAAGCTAGAAATGAGCGAGAAAAAGGACTCAACAGTCAAGATAGATGCCAGTGGCGTTTACTATCGGGAGCTCAACGCCCGACTTAGGGAAGCGGCCTTAAACGGCGCTCACCGGATTGAGCTTCGTAATGTCTATGGCCAGAGGTATATTGGTACCGACCTAGATAGACCAGTGGAGATTGAGATATTTGGCACTCCGGGCAACGATCTGGGGGCGTTTATGAATGGGCCGAGGATTATTGTCCATGGTAATGCTCAGGACGGCTGCGGCAACACCATGAATGAGGGAGAGATAATTGTCCACGGGCATGCTGGAGATATTATCGGTTTATCGGCTAGAGGCGGCAAAATCTTTGTCCGGGAAGATGTCGGTTATCGGGCGGGCATCCACATGAAGGAATATGGGGATAAAAAGCCGGTAGTGGTCATCGGCGGCACTGCCCAAGACTTCCTCGGCGAGTACATGGCGGGTGGTGTCCTGATTGTCCTGGGTCTAAACCTCAATAAGGGTGAGCTTCATCGGGCAAATTTTATTGGTACCGGAATGCATGGGGGTGTCATTTACCTGAGAGGAAATATCAAAGAATATCAACTGGGCAAAGAGGTAGGCGTTGCTCCACTGGAAGAAAAGGACTACGAGGTTCTTCAAAAACTCGTTGGTGAGTTTGCCGCCCACTTCGGCTATGAAACTGGTGAGATACTGAAACATGATTTTATAAAACTATTCCCTCGCTGGCTTCGGCCGTATGGCAGGCTTTATGCCTACTGAGTAAAGGAGGTTTTTAGATGTCGGTTAATTCTGCTGATACTGCTTGGCTCCTGATTTCTTCAGCACTGGTGATGTTAATGACACCGGGCGTAGCCCTTTTCTATGGGGGCATGGTGAGAAGGAAGAATATCCTTTCTACCATCATGATGAGCTTTGCCGTTCTGGCTCTGGTTGGTCTGCTCTGGGTTCTATACGGTTACAGTCTGAGCTTTGGCCCAGATAAGTGGGGCATTATTGGTGGGCTTGACTGGGTTGGACTCAGAATGGTAGGTCAGGAGCCTTCCTCCGTCTATGCGACGACGGTTCCTCACCTAGCTTTTATGATATTTCAGGCGATGTTTGCCATTATCACCGTAGCCCTGATTACTGGGGCGGTGGTCGAGCGGATAAAATTCAGTTCTCTCCTTCTCTTTTCGGTGTTGTGGCTAACCGTTGTCT
>CAZHLO010000095.1:0-4549 GCA_964533385.1 uncultured Dehalococcoidales bacterium
GCTTTGTCTCTAAGACTCTGATTTATCGGGGGTGTTTAAGAGGGGTGTTAGCCCCTCTTTTTAAGGGGATAGGGTTAATAATTAAGTTACCGCCTGGTTGCCCAAGACCAGAGGGAACGCAGAAATCTTAGCTTGACCCGCCCCACCGGCAGCTCTAGCTGCCTTCTCTCAACCACGGGAAAGGCGTTTATCTCGTCTATCTCTGGTTTTAGCCGGGATAGCTCTTCATAATTACCCCGGGATAACATGCCATCAATGCGACTCGCTACCTCCCAGGCTCTCTTGATGCGTTGCTCCCCGGCATCAGCCATCTCGAGGGATATAGTCCCGTATTTCGCCTTCAGGCGGTTGAGATGCAGTATCGCTTCGTAAGCCGTGTCCACAATCTGCTGGCGCGTCATCAACTCTGTCTCATAATTTAAGGAATACTTCCAGCTTGGGGCTACTAGCGCCTGGCGGTGCTCTTCCAGCGTCCGAAAGAGGATGCGATAGCCATAGCGCGCCGGCTGCTCAAAGCCCAGACTGCCCGGGTCAAGGAAGGGAGAGAGGGGGGCAATGAACAGGGAGAGGCGCTTGTTTCCTTTGAACTTCTGAAACAGGTAATCACAGTAGTCAATGGTTTCCATCACCGACTTTGGGGTTTGCCTGGGTAAGCCAATCATAAAGAACACATCCAACCGCCCGCAGCCAGCGTCAAGAGCATCAGTCAGCGTCTGCTCTAAATCCTGGTTGGAATAATTTCTGCCAGCAGCTCTCCTCACCTTGGGGTCATGCGATTCGGGGGAAATCTCCAGGCAAAAGTTAGGGCAGGCGCGGCTCATCTGGCGCAGTAAGTCTTTTGGGGCGGGGTGGAATAGCTCCAGGATGAACTGATTTTTTACTCTGTCCTTCTCCAAGAGGCGCAGAACCTCATAGGCATAGTCTTCCCCCACCTGTTGTAGGTCTCCCAGGATAAAAATGGGGCCAGTGCTAAAGCGCTCTATCTGCTTTACATCCTGAGCCACCGCCTGCGGAGAGCGAAAGACAGCTTTTTCCCGATTGTAGAAGTTTCTGAAAGCAGCCGCTGAGCCGCCGCAGACAACGCAACTCTGAGTGCAGCCCCGGCAGGTGAGCACCGCAATAAGGGGATAGCGTTGCCAGCCCTTGAATGGAGCATAGCTAGCCAGGTCACGGTACCTGATAACCGAGCGCACGGTATTAGCATAGTGGTTGACCATGACATGGCTCAGGTCGGTGGGAACGTGAGAGAAGGGGTTTTCCCGCACCTTGCCCTCTCTATCTCGCCAGACAAGATTGGGCACGGCTTCAGGCTCACTCTTATTTTTGATGCAAGCCATAAGCTGTTTGAGCGGTTCCTCAGTGGAATCGCCCCTCATCACATAATCAATCTCGGGGTAGCCCATCAGCTCCTTATAGAAGTAAGACGAGGAAAAACCACCTAATATCACCTTGGCACGGGGGTGATACTTTTTCACTATTCTGGCTACTTCAATAGCACCATGAGCACTGACCAGCCAGTGCAAATCAATGCCAAATAGCGGTGCCCGCAAACGCTTTATCATTGCTTCGGCATCAAATTTTTTATCGTCCAGCATACGCACTGCCAGGTTGACGATGCGCACCCGATAGCCGGCGCTTTCCAGATATTCAGCGATGCTGGTAAAGCCAATGGGATACATCTCAAACATGGAGGATGATGGAATCAGGTCGCTGACCGGTCCGTAAAGAATCGTTTTCCGGCGGAAGTCATAGACGCTGGGCGGGTGGAGTAAAATCAGGTCGATTGACATTACCTATAAAACCCCTGCCAGGATATAGCCTATGCCCAGGAGTAGCTGGGTCAGGAGGACAACCAAAACGTTATTAGCCATGGCTGGCACCAGCTGGCTCATGTCTTGGTGTTTTCTGGCGCCCACAATCGCCTTTATCGCCAGGGGGAGGGTGAGCAGGGCTATTAGAGAGAAGATTGGCATTTGTCTTGCCGCCACCCAGCCGATTATCCATAAATAAACTAACAGGGTCAGGGCGGAATAAACCATCCATGCCTTTGGCTTGCCGATAGCGATGGGCGTCGTCTTTCTGCCTGCCTTCCTATCGGCTTCTACATCAGGGAATTCATTGAGCAAGAGAAGGTTGTGCACCAGGAGACCAGAGGGTATAGCGGCGATAAAGGCTGGCGCGGTGTAGAAGGTGGTCTGGACGAAGTAAGCGCCCAGCACGGGCAAAGTGCCAAAGCCGACCCCTGGAGCCCATTCCGGGAATCCCAGTCTGGTCAGCACCGGGGTGTAAAGGAAAGCGCATAAGGCACCGACGACAAGTAGGGGCAGAAGGAGCCAGCCTCTGTCGAGGACAAAATAGACACCTATGGGCACCGCCAGCAGGAAGGAGACCAGCCCAAACCAGAGGACCTGTTTCGGCTTGAGTAGGGCAGCGGGAAGGATGCCGCTGCCGCCGCTGAAGGGTGTCCGCTTGACCTCCAGGTCTAGCCCGCTTCTATAGTCAAAGTAGTCGTTGAGCACATTAACGCTGATATGGCACAGCAGCAATCCGAAGAAAGCGAGCAGGGCATAGCCAAGATGGAAGTAACCATCATACCAGGCGAGGCAAGTACCTAAGAATGCCAGCACCACGGAAAGAAGTAAAAATTGCGGTCTGGTCTCGGCAAACCACACTTTCAGCTTCATTTCTTTTCTTCTTTATGAGCCTTCTCTACATGCTTCGGCCAGCATTCTTCATGGACGTAAACGGCACACCTAGCGCAGTAGTAGATATGGGCTCGGGCATCCTTTCGGCAAACCGGGCACTTCATTAAATTACCCCCAGGGAGCCATTGCTGGCGATATTAGTCAACGCTCAGCGCTACCATAGAGATAATAACGAATAGAACCACCAAGACGATGGTAAGTTGAAACAGCGTTTTTTCCACGCCCCGTTTCGTCCGATAGACGGTATCAGCCTGACCAAAGATACCCCCCAACCCACCACCTCTAACCTGAAGCAGAACGGCTAATATCAGGGCAATGGATAATATAATCTGAGCGATGTTGAAATAATCTATGAGTTGCATTTCAACCTTCCTCCAGCTTCTTCTCCAATAGTTGGTTTACCAGCTTGGGGTTGGCACGACCTCTGGTAGCTCTCATCACCTGGCCAACAAGGAACTTCAGGGATTGTTTCTTCCCTGCCTTATAATCGGCTACCGCCTGAGGATTATGACTTATCGCGGTTGCGATTTCAATCTCAATCGCCTCGGTATCACTGATTTGAGCGAGACCTTTCTGGATAATAATCTCGCCTGATGACTTGGTAGTTCGGAACATTTCCTCAAGCACAGGTTTGGCCGTGGCGATATTAATCGTGCTGTGTGAATTCAATATCAGCTCGGAAAGATGCTCAGGGCTAACTCTTTTCCTGAATTCGTCTATACCAATATTTTCCTCGTTTGTTATGCGGCTGGCTTCACCTAGAAGCCAGTTACTTATCTCTTTGGGCGACACCTCTTGACTGGCCCTCCAGCAATCTTCAAAGTAGTCAGCCATTGCCTTGGAGCTGGTAAGCAGGCTGGCATCATAGAGGGGAAGGTTGTATTCAGCGATAAATCGGGCGCGTCTGGCTTCAGGCAGCTCGGGCAGCTTTGACCTTACCTTCTCTACCCACTCCGGCTTGAACACTAATGGTGCCAGGTCAGGCTCAGGAAAGTAGCGATAGTCGTGGGCATACTCTTTGCTGCGCTGGGCTACCGTTCTCCCCTTTTCCTCCACCCATCCCATGGTCTCCTGGACCAGTTTTTTGCCTTCCTCAGCTACCTTTCTCTGTCTTTTAGCTTCATACTCTAAGGCTAAGTAGACTGCCTTGAAGCTATTCATATTCTTGACCTCAACCTTAGCCAAAAAATCGGTGCTATCTTGAGGACGGATACTGATATTGGCATCGCAGCGGAAGCTCCCCTCCTCCATATTGGCGGTGGATACACCCAGGTACTGGAGGATGCTTCTTAGTTTTATCAGGTATTGCCTGGCTTCCTCCGGAGAGCGCAGGTCAGGCTCACCGACAATCTCCATCAGGGGCACACCAGAACGGTTGACATCTACCAGGCTGTAGGCTTCGCCATCTGGAGAGGTGCGGTGTAATAGCTTGGCGACATCCTCCTCGAGGTGGACGTTGGCTATGCCTACCTTCTTCCCTTTGCCATTGACCTCAATGGTAAGCCAGCCGTCATGACCGATGGGGGCGTAAGACTGTGAAATCTGGTAGCCTTTCATCAGGTCGGGGTAGGGGTAGTTCTTACGGTCAAACCTGGTGGAATCGGAGATAGTGCAGTTGAGAGCCAGGGCGGTCATTACGGTATATTCCACTGCCTGCTGATTGATGGTGGGTAGTACCCCGGGCATCCCCAGGCACACCGGGCAGACATGGGTGTTTGGTGGGGCACTGGCATAATCAGCGCTGCAGCGGCAGAACATCTTGCTTTTAGTTAAAAGCTGGGCATGGACCTCCAGCCCGATAATTGTCTCGTAGTTCATAGCAGATTTTAGTATAGCAATAAAGG
>CAZHLO010000096.1:0-4526 GCA_964533385.1 uncultured Dehalococcoidales bacterium
TGGAGGATATAGCCAATAGCTTCAAGGGAGTAGAAAAGTCCTATGCTATTCAAGCTGGCCGTGAAATTCGTATACTGGTTAAGCCGGAAGAGATTGACGACCTGGGGGCAATGAGGCTCGCCCGAGACATCGTTAAGAAGATAGAAGAGGGGCTGGAGTATCCGGGGCAAATAAAGGTTACCGTGCTCAGGGAGACAAGAGCCGTAGATTACGCCAAATAGAAAAATGCTGATATTAGCCATAGGTGATATAGTCGGCAGACCTGGTAGGAGGGCGGTAAGTCAGCTTTTACCAGGCCTCCGTCAGCAATATGGTTTAGACCTGGTTATTGCCAACAGTGAGAATGCTGCCGGCGGCTTAGGGCTGACTCCTGATACCGCCAAGGAGCTGCTTGACAGCGGTGTTGATGTATTGACCTCGGGTAACCACATATGGGCTCAGAAGGAGATTATCCCCCACCTTGATGGCGAAATGCCTATCCTTCGCCCATTAAATTATCCTCCAGAGGTGCCGGGTAGAGGACATATAGCCATTGGCCGGGTGGCAGTGGTCAATTTGATGGGGAGAGTCTTCATGGGCGATTTTGATTGCCCATTTCGGGCTATGGACCAATTGCTAAGTGAATTAGAGCAACGGATTATCATTGTTGATTTCCACGCTGAGGCAACATCAGAGAAGGTAGCCATGGGAAGGTATCTGGACGGGAGGGTCAGCGCTGTGCTCGGCACCCATACCCACGTCGGGACTATCGATGCCCAGCTTCTCCCCCAGGGCACTGCCTATGTTACCGACATCGGTATGACCGGTCCCCTAGATTCGGTCATAGGTGATGATGCCGAGGGGGTAATTCAGCGCTTTCTGACCCAAATGCCCTATCACGTATCGGTGGGTAAGGGTAAAACTGCCTTTAACGCCATAATGGTAAAAGTAGATGATGACACGGGCCAGGCAATAAGCATTGAGCGAATCTACCGGGAGGTGCAGTAGCCGTGAGTCGGGTTGACCTCCACATACACTCCACCGCCTCTGATGGTCGGCTCACCCCGGCAGAGATTATCCAGAAGGCGGCGGGGCGGGGGTTAACCTTTATTGCCCTGGCTGACCATGACAGCGTGGACGGGATTGCTCCTGCTAAAGTGGCGTCTCAAGCCTTCCCCGAGCTGAAGGTTATACCCGCCGTTGAAATCAGCACCGATATCCCTCAAGGTGAAGTCCACGTGCTCGGTTACTTTATAGATTATACTGACCCCGAACTTAGGACTACCCTAGATAGATTTAGGAACTCCCGGTTGAGGCGAGCTCAGGGGATGGTGGCAAAACTGGAGAATTTGGGCATCCATATCGACTGGCAACGAGTCCAGGAGATAGCTGGCGGCAGTTCTATGGGGCGTCCCCATATTGCCCAAGCCATGCTAGAGAAAGGTTATATAGTCTCAATTAAAGAGGCATTTGATAAATATTTAGGTCGAAACCGTCCTGCCTATGTGGAGCGGGAAAAGATGACCCCTACCGAGGCAGTGGCGCTAATAGTTAAAGCCCAGGGGTTGCCCGTGCTAGCTCACCCCCTAACCTCCAATGACCCGGAGGCGATGACTATAGAGCTAAAGGCAGCCGGACTGGTAGGCATTGAAGCCTACTATGACGGCTATACCGTAGAAGAAATCAACCAGCTTCTGGGGCTAGCCCAGAGGCATAATCTCATTGCTACTGGTGGTAGTGACTACCACGGTCTGGAGCTCAACGAGACTGCTATTGGTGGCGCCGATGTGCCCATAGAAGCTGTGGAGCGACTCATCGGTCTGGCAAAACAGAGAAACCTAAACCTTAGATTATGAAGAGAGCTGATGGTTACTGAGTTTGTCTTATTACTAGTTGGTGCCTATCTCCTGGGTTCAGTCCCTGCCTCCTATTTAGCCGCCAGGTGGTCGCGGGGGGTAGACATCAGGCAATATGGCAGCGGTAATGTCGGTGTCGCCAACCTGTTTAAACTAACCTCCAAATGGATAGGTATTGCGGTAAGCATCTTTGATATAGTTAAGGGGATGCCGCTGGTGTGTGTAGCTCATCTTTTGGGGCTGGGCATCGCCGAGCAGGCAGCTATAGGCCTAGCGGCAATTGCTGGGCACAACTGGCCATTGTTCCTTCGTTTTAGCGGGGGGCGGGGTATGATGACCACGCTGGGGGTTGCCTTTATCCTCCCCGTGATAAACTGGTTAGTGCCCTGGGAAACAGTCACCGCTATAGTTATCATCGCCATCGGAGCCTTTATAGTCCATAACGTGCCGATGGGAATGGTGATTGGTGTAGCCTCTGCGCCTTTAGTTAGCTGGCTAACGGGTAAACCGCCAGAGATGACATGGGGATTTCTAGCCATTTTTCTGATAATGGTTATCCGGCGGCTGACCGTGCCCAAAACCTCGGTTACCGCTTCCGTGCCTACCGGACAGCTACTGATTAACCGCCTGCTTTTCGACCGTGATATAAGGGATAGAGAAGCCTGGATACATCGGAAGCCTCTGGAACCAAAGAGAAAACAAAGGAAGGGTTGACTTCACCAAATGAAATGCGCCTATCACCCTGATGTTGAAACTAGCCTGCGGTGCGGTAAGTGTGGCAAGCCGATATGCCCCAAGTGCATGGTGCAGACGCCGGTTGGGGCTAGATGCCCGGATTGTGCCAAGTCACGTAAACTACCCACATATCGCGTTTCCAGCAAATACTACCTGATGGCGATGGGAGCAGCGCTGGGCATAGCAATTGCTTGTGGCGCCGCCTGGGGGGCAATAGAGTGGGCGATTCCTTTTTCCCTCAATCTGCTGCTGGCTCCAGCGGCTGGCTTTGCCATTGGCGAGGTGGTTAGCCTCTCGGTCAACCGTAAGCGTGGCACCGGGTTAGCCATTGTCGGTGGCATTGCTGTAGCCATAAGCTACTCTATTACTCTTGCCTTCCCTGGCGTGCTTCCTCTCAGTCTATTTAATATACTGTATCATCTAATCGCTCTGGGGCTGGGTATATTTGTTGCCGTTACCCGATTACGCTAGGGGCTTTACCGTCCAACTGGACCTAGATAGGAGATATTATGTCGCCGGTTAGCCTGACCTACGGGGGAATCCCCGGCTATGTGATTTTTTGGGTCATATTTGCCCTTGCCGTTGGTCTCTTCCTGCGCCGGATATATCAGCTTGGGCGCTATTTGTCCCTGGGCAGGGGAGAGGAAAAATTCGGACACCTGCTGAAGAGAGTGCTCAACACTATTGTCTCAGTATTAGGACAATGGTGCCAGCTCAAAAACCTGACGACCAAGGATAGAGCCAGCTTAGGTCATGTCTTTATGGCCTGGGGATTCTTCATATTTGTCCCCTTCTATTTGCTATTCATCATCATCGGCGGCGGCTTTGGTCTCTCCGAGACAATGGAACACACCAGCTTCTTTTTCTATTATGCCTGGGTTATGGACATAGCCGCTCCCTTCATCATGCTTGGTGCCTTATGGGGCATCATCCGCCGATACATCGTGAAACCCCCAAGGCTGGAGGGGGAGCAGACCATTGAGGCGATGGTCATTCTGGTTACTGTTCTTATCCACCCCATGACCCACCTGTTTAAGGAGGCGACGGCCATTGCTCTGGGCTATGCTCCGGTAGGTCTGGGCACCAGCCTACCGCCGATAAGCTCGGCGTTGAGCCATCTTTTCGCCGACAGCAGCACAAGCTCAATTCAGACGGCGCATGTAGCCTTCTTCTGGGCACACTGGAGCATCGTCTTATTTGTCTTGGTCTTCATCGCTTACTCCCGATATCTCCACATGATAGCCAGTATCTTCAATGTCCTTCTCCAGTCGCCGCCCCCCAAAGGGGCCTTGCGTCCCATTGACCTGGAGACGACAGAGACCTTCGGCGTTGCCAAGATAACCGACTTCACCTGGAAGCAGCTTCTAGACCTCTATTCCTGCGTTATCTACGGTCAGTGCCAGGAAGCCTGTCCGGCAACCGCCAGCGGTAAGTCACTTAACCCCAAGAAACTAGTTGATGACCTGAAGAAACACCTTCTGGAGGTAGGACCTGGTTTGGTCAAAGGCAAGGGTGAAGCCTCCCCCGCCAACCCGGGCAAAGCCCTGATTGGTGAGGTGATAACCGAGGATGTAATCTGGGCGTGTACTACCTGTCGTGCCTGCCAGCAGGTATGCCCGGTCAGTGTTGAGCATGTGGACAAGATTATCGACCTGAGGCGAAACCTGGTGATGGAGCAGGCGAACGTCCCGGAGACGGCTGAGGGGGCACTACGCAGCATTGAAGACCGGGGGCACCCGTGGCGGGGAACCACCCTGTCAAGGACGGACTGGGCGGAGGGGCTTGATATTAAGACTCTAGCCGAGGATAGGGATATAGATATTCTATTCTGGGTGGGCTGCAGCTACGCCCTGGAAGAGAGAAGCACCAAGGTGGCTCAGGATCTAGCCAAGCTACTGAAGCTAGCCGGGATTAATTTCGGCATCCTGGGGGCTGAGGAGAGCTGCTGCGGCGAGC
>CAZHLO010000097.1:0-4498 GCA_964533385.1 uncultured Dehalococcoidales bacterium
GACTCTTCCTTAGCCAGTTCGTTGATTTCATATTCTTTAGGCATGTTATCCTCCCTGGTCTTTACAAGGTTTATAAGGTGACCCTATCCCCTGTATCCCCTTCCCCTTAACAAGGGGAAGGGGAGGAGAGGAATAGAAGGGCTTCGCCCTTCTCACTTCCCTATTTCTTCTTGGCTGCCTGTTTCTCCAGCTTTGCCTTCTTGGGTTTCTTGATGTTCCTTCTGCCTTTAGTTCCCATCTAGTGGCCTCCTTCTTCTATGTAACCTCTTAAATCCAAAGGGTCAAGCAATTCGGGATATAACTCTGCTACATAGGATGCTGTGGCTGTAAGAATTAATTCCTCTCGCTCCTCAAGGGGTATATAATCTGGTTTTTCAGGAATATCCACACCCATTTTCCTTGCGTTAGCCCACATATCCATATCAACATTTTCAAAGGCATTCTTATACATTCTCTCTGTTAATTCTGGGAAAAAGCTACCGAAGCCAATGCCTTCCCATCCAAATATTCGAGCTTGGTTCATAGCAGTTTCAAATGGCACCTTCTGGTCAAACAGTTTCTTCGCCTCCTTAATCAGTTTCCCCGCCTCCTTAATTTTGCGGCTACGCACTGCTAAAAGAATGAGCTCAACTGGATGTATTCCAAATGCGCTAACAAGCACTCTATCCAATTCCTTGGTGGCAATAAAGTGATAAAAGCTTTTAGGGTCTTCCCCAGTTTCGTTTCTAAATTCATTTAGATGGTTACTTGACACATCTTGTAGAAACTTTATAAAATCATCAACTTTGTTTTCTGGTACTAACGTTTTTACCAATACGTTCAGTTTATCACACCGGGCACGCCCTAATAGTGCGCAATTCTCATAATGAAAAGTCAGCATGGTAAAGTAATCTCCTAATCGTACGGGCCGTCCGAAAGTTGATTCCTTTATCACCATCCTCAGGGCTATCGTACCTAAGACACCCGTTAGAGTTGGTTGTCCTTCTTTGAATGGCATTTTTTCCCCTCCCCCTTTTTAACAAACCGCCTTATTTTTTCTTTACTAAAAGATACACGGCTTGCAGACCCATAGCCACGGCAAGCCCAATAATAACCCAAGCTAAATCGCTTTTACCAATCCAAAATATCTCATTTATTATTATGATAATGACAATTAATAGAGAAGCCCATAATAGACCTTTCATAGTGCCTATTTTCCCCTTCCCCCTAGTCGGGAGTTCAAGAGGGCAGTAGCCCTCTTTTTATATTATACTCCCCCTCTCCTTGAAAAAGGAGAGGGGGTCAGGGGGTGAGGTCACCTTTTAAATTCGGGTCCCCTGAAAAATCGCAGATTTTTTAGGGCTAAAAGGGGGTGAGGTCAAAAAATCATTATACCCACCTTGTCCTCTTACTGAAACTCTTGGCGGAGGTGGGGGTGGGCAGCTTTTCACCAACCAGAGACGACTCCACCAGCTGCCAGAAGGTCTCTTTATCCGCCGCCGTTACCACCGCCTGCTCATGGGCTTCACTCAAAGCCACCGGATAGCCCTGCCCCCGCCAGCACTGGTCTAAAACCAAGCCGTGAGCTAAATTGAGCAGGCTTTCGTCTTCGGCTACCCACTGCGGAATCTCAACCCGGGCTATCTCATCATCCACCCTCAAATAAAAGAAATAGACCTGATGCTTTCCATAGCGTTTCTGGATTTTAGATGTGCTGATAAACATCGCCGACCTCTCGCCTTCAGCCAGCAGGCTGGCAAATAGCTCTCTGTCCTGGACGCCAGCCACCGCCTCACAGTCCCTTGCCTTATTGGGGCAATAGCGGTCGCAATCTGCGGGGTCATGGGGGCATATTGCCACCCGCAGGGCATTGACCACATCCGTGCTGCGGGGAAAACTTATATAGCTGGCAAGGGCAAGCCGCCGGTCAGCATTAAGCTTCCTTATCTCCTCAAGATGGCGTAGAAAGCCTTTATTAAGTAATGCCTCGGTGACAAACTCTGGATACACCTGCCCCGCCAGACCCCACAAAATAAGCGAGCCGTCAAGCAGCGCCAGGTTAAAGCTATCCTTGGGCAATTCCGCCGCTAGCTTGGCTAACTGGCGGCACTCGTCAACACTGCGCTTGATACCGAGAAGGACGCCTTCTATTGGCTGCTCCCGACCTTTAGCTCCATCGGGGGCAATAACCAGGTCTTCATCGCCGAAGTAGAGGGCGGGGAAGCTGTCAAGAAGAGCCTCAGCTTTAGCGCCATAGCGAAGAACCACAGCGCCGATATTTATCAGGTAGCACCTGGTTGACTTGTGCCGGTCGACATCAATATGAGAGCCGTCAGTGGCAATAACCGTAAAATCGGTAGGAAGAGATGGTGCTTTATAGCATTGGTCAAGCCCGTCAACCAGACCAGCCACCAGCCAGGTGGTCTTACCTTTGCTGTCTTCTATCTTCCTTTTCAGCAGCTCAAGGTCAATGGACTGGTCATGGAGGATATTAAGGGCATATTTAAGGCGCTTCTCCCTCTTCTCACCGCCGGCTTTCAGCCTGGCGACCATGCTCCCCACCTGCGCCGCCACCTTGGTTAAATCCAAGGACATTTCCTTCGCCCAGCTACCTCAAGATGCCTCTGACAATAACATCTACCGCCTCGTTCTCGTCCAGCCCCCTTGCCATTAAGGTCTCCACCTGTTTTTTATCTATACTACCGATAGCCGCCTCATGGGTTACCTTTGCCTTATCATCGGTTACCGAGACGATTGGTATTGCCCTGGCTACCGCCTCGGTCCCGTTTACCAGCTCAATGCAGTCAACATGTCCTCGGGCATAGGGGGCATTGCCGTAGGTTTCTCCCCTGACCTCAGCCTTAGCCTTGTCGCCCAGCACCAGACGGCTCTTAGCCAGACCCCTGGCTCCGGCTCCATTGAGGTGGATTTTTTCCCATACCTTTATATCGTCAGACCCCTTACCATACGCCTTCACTACCAGCTCAGCCACTGCCTTCTCCTGGCAGGACACCTCAAAATCGTAGTCCAGCTTTCCCACCAGCCCCTGGCTTAGGGCAAAGGTGCTCTGCCATACTCCTTCCTTCCCAACTTTAATTTTTGCCTTCGGTATTACCTCAATGCCGCCAAACTCTCCATGATAGTGGGTCTCTTTATAATCAAACCTGGCATTATTGCCAATCTTGATATCGGCGTCCATTTTGTGTATCACTTTGACGGCATTGGGGAAGATGCAGTGGGCAATTACATGCACCTCGCTATTATCTCGGGCATTGACCCTCATGACGATTTCCTGCAGTCCTTCCTTGGGGAGAATGCCAAAGCAGAGGTGGACGGGGTGGGGTATCTTAGCGCCTTCTTCTACCAGGAGGTTGACGTTGACCCCGCTTTCAGTTTCCTTGGTTTCTATTTTTATCCCCTTAACGCCATCGCTACCCAGCACCCGATTCTCGTGAATAACCAGTTTGGCGACATCCTTACTTTGCAAAGCGCGCTTATCCCCGCCCGCCTTTTCATAGGCGTCAATCATCCCCTGGTATTCTTTTTCCACTGAGTAGCGAATCATGTTACCTCAGTACACTGGCTCATTGATGTGGAGGCAGGTTCGGCAGTTATCCTTGAACCACTGGCTTGTTTCCGATGGCGCCCCGGTCCTGACTATCTTACCAGCGCATAGTATAGACACTCGGTGGGCTATTTCTGCCACCCTTTCACTATGGGTAATCAGTAGAACAGACGAGCCCTGCTTATTCATTTCCACTATGCCATTAAGTATCAAAGGTAAGGCGACAATATCTATACCCGAGTCAGGCTCATCCAGTATCGCCAGTTTGGGGTGCATCGCCAGCACCGAAGCCAGCTCTATCCTTTTCCTTTCGCCACCGCTTAGGGTGGCGTCAATATCTCTATCCAGATATTGCCCCGGCTCCAGCCCCACCATCCACAAATAGCGTTCAATCTGGTCGATTTTGCTATTATTGCCGCTTAAAGAGAGGTAGTCCCTCACCCTTAGCCCTTCCACCCGGGCTGGCTCCTGCCAGGCGAGAGTTATCCCCTTCTTGGCCCGCTGGGAAACAGAAAGGCCAGCAATATCCTGACCCTCAAAAATAATCCTGCCCGCGGTGGGCTTGTAGTTATTTGTCCCCATTATAAGGTTGGCAATGGTGGTCTTACCGGTGCCATTTTCCCCCAGGATGCCATGTATTTCACCCTTATCAACCTGCAGGCTCAAATCGTTAATTATTGATTTGCCATTTAGCGTTAGCCGGAGATTTTCCACAACCAGCATACTCTCACCTCCAAGCGGTGCATACAACAACAGTATAATCTATCAGGGTGATAAACTCAAACGCCTGGACATTTACTTATCAACCTCACCCCTTTATCCCCCTCTCCACTCTTGGAGAGGGGGAAGTATTTTATAGAAGAGGGGCTAGCGCCCCTCTTAAACACCCCAAAAGTAAGAGAGTTAAAGCTGTCTCTTATACACATCTGACGCTGCCGACGAATAGAGAGGTGT
>CAZHLO010000098.1:0-4486 GCA_964533385.1 uncultured Dehalococcoidales bacterium
ATATTTTCCTCTACAGGTTTTGAGGTATCTATTATAGCATGTTTTGCTGGCGATGCCTCTATCACTGGCTCAAAGGCTCTTTTCTGCGGCTGGTAAATCTCCCAGCGCCCGTCTGAAGTGGTCTCCCGCTCCCGCCGCCGTGCCAGGCGCTGTTTAATACTTTCTTCATCCAGGGTGCACTCTATGATGAAAAAGTCGGCACCCATCTCTTCAGCCAGCCGTTTCGCCTTGAGGCGCTCTTCAGCCTTGATAAATGAGGCGTCCAGAATCACCGAGTCTCCATCGTTTAGAATATCTCCTGCCTCAGAGAACATCTTATCATAAGTCTTGCGGGAGAACTCGGGAGAGTAAATTCCGGAGTGGAATTCCTCAAAGCGGTGCTCGGTTATTGGGATACCGGCTAGCTGCTTTCTGGTGACGTCTGAGGAAATAACCACCACCCCCAGCCTTTTGGCCAGTGCCTGAGCTAGGGTAGTCTTGCCCGTGCCCACCAGACCAGCGGTGATGAACAGGACTGGTCTTGACCTTATATAGGAGTTGGCTAAATCAAAGTAACTGATGGCTACCCCCCGGGTTTGCCCTTTTTCGGCGGGAGCAATATAGGGGTCGTCGAGCTTGAAACTCTCCACCTTTCCCCGCACATAAGCGAGGTAGCACTTGTAGTAATTGAGTAACGTGAGCAGCTCTTTATCCCGGCTCATAGCCACATAGGCATCGACGAAAATACGGGAAAGATCAGCCCGTCCGGAGTGGTCTAAGTCCATAGCCAGGAAGGCAACCTCTGAGGCGACATCGCAATACCTGAACCTATCATTGAATTCTATACAATCGTAGATGCAGATATCGTTGGAGAAGCAAATATGGGCGGCATGGAGGTCGCCGTGGCAGTCCCTTATCCTGCCCTCTTTTATCCGCTTACGGAATAGAGAGGCATTTTCCTCGATAAAACTATCAGTGTAATCCTTGATGTGCTGATACTCATCTTTGGAAATAGTTTTGCCGATGTATTTTTTGGTCTGGTCAAAATTCTCGTCAGTATTTTTTCTGACGGCTTTAATTTCGCCAAAGGCGCTGATACTGGCATTGGTCTCCGCCTTTCGGTGAAATGCCACCAGTTTTTGTGCCAGGCGGGTGAGCATTTCCGGTGATACCTGGTTTTTCGCTAGCAGCACATCCATCATTGCTTCCTGGGGGAGACGGCGCATCTTTACCGCATACTCTATAACCTCCCCCCGACCTTCCACCGAAATAGCACCCCTATCTCGGGTTATGGGCACCACCCCCAGATAGATATCAGGACAGAGACGACGGTTAAGCTCAACCTCCTGCTGGCAGTAGAAGTGGCGTTTTTCTTTAGTGGTGTAGTCCAGGTAGCCCAGATTTACCGCTTTCTTTACCTTATACACATAATCATCGGTGAGGAAGACGAATGACATCTGGGTCTGTACCAGCTCTATCTTCCCCGGAGCCTGGGGGTAGGCTTCAGGCTTGAGTAGGGCTCGGACCATTTCTGGTAACATCAGACCTTAATTCCTTTTTGTTATTTTTAACCTCCCCCCTTTGTCCCCCCCTCCTTAGCAAGGAGAGGGGGAAGAGATTATAGAGAGGGGGCAAAGCCCCCTCTCTTACTTTCACTCCCCCTTCCCCTAAAGGGGAAGGGGGTCAGGGGGATAGGGTCAATATCATAGAATTATACTATTGTGTTTAACCAATCTCGCAGCTCCTCCAGCACCTGCTGGTGGTTGATCCTGGTTACGGTTATCAGGTTTACCTGGGGCTGGCGCTTGATAGCATCGGCGTAGGAGTTGGGACTGAGCATAATAGTTCCCAGGAGCCGCTTCCCGCTACTGATTATGCCTTGAACGACTTCCCTGAATTTAGCCGAGAATAGCTCCATCTTGCCAATTTCATCAACGACGACTAAGTCACAGTCACGGACGGCGTGTTCAAGTGCAGAAACACCGACCTTATCCAGGCTTTCAACATCAACACCGTACTTGCTTACCCGGTGTGGGCTGGGGAAATTGATATGGGCTAGCGTGGCAGTCTGTCCATCAAGGGTAACCAGCCGGAAGCCCTGTCTTACCCCCTGGCTCCTTATTTCCTCGGTGTAGAAGCCGCCAGCTTTGCCCTTGAGTTCGGCGATGGCCTGTTTTATAAGGCTGGTTTTGCCCGTTCCCGGCTGACCGGTGAGCAGATAAACTGGCTTCATCGGCTTTTACCGCTCTTTTTGACTGCCTCAGCCTTCCTTTTTAGCTCCAGCTTCTTTCTCTTGCGCCGGTGTTTTAAGGCAGCGACCCTTTTTCTCTTGTTCATGGTTAGTAATATAGCCTAAGTCGGCTTATCTTGCCACCTTAAGCTTTTTTAGAGTAGACCTGGACAAATCGGGAGAAAGAGCGGTCGTAGGTCTTCTCCACCTCAGGTGGGAAGACGCAAGCGGGAAGCTCGTCAGACTCCAGGTGATAGGCGATGCAATCGCAGCACTTGCCCTTTCTGGAGCAGGGCTCATAAGTGCAGGTGCATCTGGCTTTATTAGCATCAATCTGGCATTCCATTATGTATACCGCTTTCTTATCTTTGCTGATAGCTCAGCCAGTAGTTCCAGCGCCCGTCTGGCTGCCTCCTCAGTGGCGATAGCCCCCAGCCCGTCGTCAGGAGTAAGCAACCCCTGCCGTAGGAGTTGCTTGAAAGGGACACCCTTGCGGGTGAAGGGTGCCATCGCTTCCTCAAGGCGGTCTTTTAAGCTGGCGGCGGTTTCCTTGGCTAGCGAGGGTTCATCATTGGGCACGATTCCCCAGGCAATAGTACCACCTTTATCCAAAAGTTTCTTGATTTCAGTGGGGTAGAGGCTCAGCGACCGGGCATAGTTGTAGGCGTCAAAGCTGATGATATCAACGCTGGTTTCGAGCAAGACTGACCAGTCAGTGTTGCCGCAGCAGTGGACTCCTTTCAGCCCTTCGATGCCGGCAAAGACCTCTTCCAGCAGGCTGACGACCTTTTCTTTGGATAGAGGCACTGCCACCGAGCCGAAGGAAGCCATATAAGGCTCGTCAACGAAGATAATGGTATTGGGGGAGATTTTCCTTAGCTCCTTTTCCTGCCAGCCTGCCTTTAGCCGGAGGAACTTGGCTACGGCGTCACCAAGCACATCATCATAGATTATGGACTTGCCTTCATTGTCAGCAACAGTTAGTCCCCAGGTGACTGGTCCGGTTACCTGCCCCTTGACCGCCAGCGGCGACAGGTTTTGTATGGCGAGAAAGCTATGGAGACCGGCGGCATAGTCGGTGCTGACGGGGTATTTATCAACATCGTTGTCCAGGTAGGCGGCATAGAGCTTCTCAAGCGGCTTGGACAGGTCTTGAGTGCGGTCTATATAGAGGCTATCGTCTTTGACCACGGCTCCGGGGAAGCCTTGGCTGAATTGGGCATACATATTCTCCTTGAAGGAGCGCCGGGGCAACTGCGGCCAGCAGGGGATTTCCTTCAGGTACTTGAGAATCTGCGAGCACGCCTCGGATGGGTCGGTATGGGGCATGCTGCCGATTATGGTTGGCAGGCAATTAAATTCTATATCGGGCATAGTGACTAGCTATCTCCTTTTAAATACTTGCCGATGAGCAGGTCTAGCTTTTTTCTCTGCTTTGGTGGGATAAGCCCGGGGTCGGTAATGATGGCGTCCTTCAATGCCGTAGCACAGCCGCAATCGCGATTCCGCGGTATTCGGGCAACCGCCAGCCTGACGATTTTCTTGATGGTGTCAGTGTTCAGGCGCAGGGTATTCAAGATGGTATCTACAGTAAATGGCTCGCCTTTCTCCTGCCAGCTATCATAGTCAGTAACACAGCCGATAATAGCGTAGCAGATTTCTGCCTCCCTTGCCAGCTTGGCTTCGGCCAGTGCTGTCATGCCGATGATGTCCGCCCCCCAGGAGCGGTAGAGCCTTGATTCCGCCCTGGTGGAGAAAGCAGGACCCTCCATAGCCACATAGGTGCCTTTGGGGTGAACGTTAGCCCCAGTCTCTTTAGCTGCCTGATACAAAATCTGGCTCAAAGTCGGGCAGAAGGGCTCGGCGAAGGGGATGTGGACGACAATGCCCTCGCCGAAGAAGGTATTCACTCTTTGCCGGGTGCGGTCAATGAGCTGATCGGGGATAACCAAGTTGCCGGGCTTAATCTCTGACTTAAAACTTCCGACGGTGTTGACCGCGATGATATGCTCCACCCCCAGCGATTTCAGGGCATAGATATTAGCCCTTGCCGGGACTTCGGTGGGGGAGATGCGGTGCCCTTTGCCGTGGCGGGGCAGAAAAACAATTCCCACACTCCCCGGCCGGCCAATGGTTATGGTATCGCTGGGCTTGCCGAAGGGGGTATCTATATTGACCTCTTCTATATTGGTCAGCCCCTCAATCTGATACAGCCCGCTCCCGCCGATAACGGCTATTTTGGCGTGTGGCATTAGGTGGCCTCCTTAGTGCTATGCT
>CAZHLO010000099.1:0-4483 GCA_964533385.1 uncultured Dehalococcoidales bacterium
ATGATAACCATGTGAGGTGGCTGGAAGAAGCGGCTGTATTAAAGAGGGAGCTGATAAAGAAGGGACTGGTCATAGCTGATGATGGGCAGCAATTCGGATGGGGGGAGGAACAGGGGCACCTGGGGCACACGGAAATATTCTGCAGGTATAATCCATACGACGAGAAATCGTCGAAAGCCGTGTGGGAATGGCTGGGGAAGGTGGGGCAAAGGGCTTTAGATGGCTGCTTCGCGGTGCCAGCCATGGGCGTCCTGCCTATTGATGAAATCGGAAAACGCGTATCCAATTACCATGTCTGGTTCGGTAAACTTAAGAAAGCGTTTGACCCCAACGGTGTAGGAGAGAACACAGGATTTAGCTATGTGGGAGCCGACACCTCTGGGGTTCATACCTCCATATATAAAAAGAAGCCCGAGAAGGTGTCGCCAAGGCAGTAACCCAAAGAAAGCCCGGGCGGGAATTCTTTTGAGAAAAAAGCGCCTCTCTTGACAATGGGGGGGATGGCAATATAATATTTTCACACGCGGTCTGAAAGATGACCCGCTTTTGAGCGTTATCTGAGTAAATTGTATTGACGAAGTATTGACAAAGTGGGGGCGGTCATTTATACTCTCACAGAGATTATCATTAAGAACATTATAATGAAGAGGAGGTGAAGATGTAAGATTTTGTGATAACAAGATCTAAAATCATGGAAATTCAGGAAAGGAGAAGTACGTGAGAAAAAGGTTATTATTAATCCCGTTAGTATTGTTGTTAGTCGCCAGCTTGATTGCTATCAGCTGTAAAGAAGTAGTAACAACAACACCGCCAACCACACCACCAACCACGGCACCTCCGGTAACCAAAAATGAAATCATCTTTGGTGCGGCCAGACCTCTCTCAGGCCCATTAGCTTTTTTTGAAGCAACGGGATTCGGGCCAATCTATAAAATGTGGGTTGATGATGTCAATGCCGAGGGCGGGATATATGTGGCGGACTATGGCAAAAAGTTGCCTATAACGTATGAAGACTACATATATGATGATACAAGCGATATGAACACGATGACAAGACTGCTGGAAAAATTGATAGTAGAGGACAAGGTTGACTTTGTCTTCCCCCCTGCCAGCACTGCCTTTCTTTTTGCTGCCGGCTCTATAGCCAATAAGCATGGGTATATACTAATGGGAGCTGAGGGTGGTTGTACGACCCTCGAGCAGAGTGCAATTTATGGTATGCCCTACTTCTTTGGCGTCTTGAATTATTCCAACCGCGCCCAGATACCGGTTCTGACTGACCTTCTTGTGGACTGGGGTGTGAAGACGGCGGCAATAATCTACATTGCTGACCTCCACGGCGTAGAGTACTCCGGCGAGGCGGGTATAAACTTCGATAGGGCAGGAATTAAAGTACTTATGAGTAAGAGCTCCATTCCTTACACCACAGATGTAGACCTATTGTTGAAGGAGGCTAGAGATACTAAGGCCGATGTCCTTTGCTGTTTTACCTATCCCCCCACGACCTGGTTTATGGTCACTCGGTCAATAGCGCTTGGCATTAACTGGAAGGCCATTGTACTCGGCCCTGGCGGCTATGCACCGACTTTAAGAGACCAGTTTGTTGGTGACGGTGGCAGAGGGCTTGATGGTGTAATTGGTGAAGGTGCCTGGAGCCCGAAAAGCTCTCCCGCAGCCAGAGCATTCTATGATGAATTCTGCGCCCGCTGGGGAGAAGGAATTATTGATTACTGGGGTCATCTATTCTATTGGGGTGGACTGAGCTTCTTTAAGCAGGCTGTCGAGGCGGCAGGAACCCTCAACCAGGAAGAAATAAGGCAGATAATGGCTACGGAACACTTTACTACATGTCTGGGAGATACCTGGTTTGATCAATTCGGTGATGGCGGCTGTCTGCTAGCAGTTGAATGTCATCCCGGGGAGATTGGTCAGTGGCAATGGGATGAGGCGGCTGGAATTTGTGTGTGGGAAGTCATAGGTCCCGCGGAGAAGGCTACTGCAGAGCCTATTTACCCCAAGCCGGCGTGGCCAAAGTAGCTATTGAGTTTAGGAGTTTAAAGTAATAGTCAGCAGGCTGTCTAAAGGGTGCGGAAATAGCATCTTTTAGGCAGCCTGCACCCGTGATTATTAAAGGCAGGAAGCTATCACTATGCCTGAAAGCATTGTGACCCTCCTGGATATAGTAGTTGGAGGCTTGCTGATAGGCGGCCTCTATGCTCTGATTGCCATGGGGTTCAGTCTGCAGTATGGCGTTGCCCGGGTGCTGAACATTGCTCATGGCGAATTCATTATGCTCAGCGCTTTCCTCACCTGGACGCTTTACACCATAGTCGGCATAAACCCGCTGGTTTCTCTTGCCATTGTCGGCCCTGCTGTATTCATAATCGGTTTTCTACTTCACCAGACTTTGTTCACCCACCTTAGGGTCTCGGCGCCAAACCAGGGTGTCTATGAAGCCAATTCCATGTTAGCCACTTTTGGTCTCCTCTTCATTATTCAAAATGTGGCTTTATTAATATGGACGGGTAACATACAGGGATACTCCTATTTAGCTACTCCGGTCAGTCTTGGGGGAGCGATATTTGCCGCCAATAGTCTAGTAGCTCTTTTAGTTGCTGTAGTCATAGGTTTAATCTTCTTTTTCTTTTTAACCCGTACCCGAATGGGAAAAGCCATCAGGGCAGCGGCCCAAGACCCAGCGACGGCGGGACTTATGGGGGTAAACATCAACCGGGTGCTGGCTTTGTGCTTTGGTCTTGGTGCTTTGATGGCTGCTGTTGCCGGCTTACTTATAAGTATGTGCTACTCTATTCAAGCGACTATGGGTCTAGGATATACCATCATTGCTATCATCGTTGTTGTCTTAGGCGGGCTGGGCAGTATCCCGGGCAGTTTTATCGGGGGTTTTCTACTGGGTGTCATTGGCAACGTAGTAACCTATTATGAGCCGGGCCTGACAATGCCTGCCTATTATCTTATTTTCATACTCCTGCTCCTGATAAGGCCGACGGGCATTATGGGGAAGTAGAGAAATGGATATCACCGCATTTAAATTTAAAAGGTTCGCAGTACCGGGGGTACTTCTTTTAATCTTAATCGCATTAGCTACTTTACCCATCTATGCCGCAGGTTATACTCCTACATTAATGACCACCATCTTTATGTATATCATCCTAACGGTGAGCTGGGTTATCTTTTCCGGTCCTACCGGTTACATCTCGCTGGCGCCGGCGGCATTTTTCGGGGTTGGCATATATACTATGGCCGTACTGGGGAAGGATTTACCCCTGCTTGTGATAGTCGTTATTGGCGGTCTCATCAGTTTCATACTTGCTCTTCTCGTCGGCGCTGTGACTCTGAGGCTTAGGGGCATATATTTTACTATCTTCACTTTCGGACTTCTTTTGTTCATTCAGTATCTTCTCCTGTTCTGGGAGTTTACTGTAACAAAAACACGCGGCAGATTCGTTGTCTTGGAAAGTACCACCACTATTTATTACGTTATATTTGGCATTCTTGTGGCGACACTGCTTACCGCCTACTTTATCCGACGCTCTAAATTTGGCTTAGCCCTGCAGAGCATCGGAGAGAATGAGGAAGCCGCGGCTCACATGGGCGTTAATGTAACTATGGTGAAGGTTATCACCTTTGCTATCAGCGCCTTTTTCATGGGGGCAGTCGGGGCAGTCATGGCGACAAAATGGACATATATCGACCCAGGCATCGCTTTTAATATGCTCTATTCTTTTATGCCGGTTTTAATGGCTATCTTTGGCGGTATAGGACCACTTTATGGTCCGGTAATCGGCGCAGCTATTTTTGCCTACCTACAGGAGGTCTTAATAACCAGGTTTCCCTATTACTATATGCTCCTTTTCGGTACAATATTAATAGTGACTATATTATACCTTCCCAGTGGACTTATAGGACTGATACCGAAGTTGTGGAGACGAAGGTCGGGAGGGCAACATGCAGATACTTGAAGGTGAAGGGGTTACTAAGTATTTTGGCGGGTTGGCCGCAGTATCAAAGGTAGACTTTTATGTGGCCGAGGGTGAAGTCGTTGGTCTGATTGGTCCCAACGGAGCGGGAAAAACAACGCTGTTTAATTTAATATCGGGGGCTCTGCCTCTTAAATCAGGGGTAATCAAATTTAAAGGGGAGAAGATTAGTGGACTAAAGCCACATCAAATTTGCAGGATGGGTGTGGCCAGAACCTTTCAGTCGGTTAAGGTTTTCGGCAATATGCCGGTTTTTCAGAATGTATTGTTGGGCTCCTTATTCGGGACGCCAAGCGCTATGTCATCAACCGATGCGGCTAAGGAAGCTGCGGGGTTATTAGAGTTTGTCGGCTTGTCAGCAGTGAAAATGACCCCGGCTAGAGACTTAACCCTGGCTAACCAGAAGCGAGTTGAAGTAGCCAGAGCCTTAGCCACCAAGCCAGAACTATTGTTGCTTGATGAGCTGATGGCAGGTCTAAATC
>CAZHLO010000100.1:0-4466 GCA_964533385.1 uncultured Dehalococcoidales bacterium
GAAGCCATTGACCATGCCCGGGCTGCCGGCGTGCCCATTGTGGTGGCGATTAATAAGATTGATAAGCCGGAGGCTAACCCGGAAGCGGTTAAGCAACAGCTAGCTGATGCCGGTTTGCTTATCGAGGAGTGGGGGGGTGATGTCGTCTGTGTCCCCATTTCGGCTAAGGAGAAGCTCGGCATCTCTGAGCTACTGGAAAACCTTCTGGTGGTGGCTGAGATGGAGGAACTCAAGGCTGACCCATCTCAACCGGCAGTGGGAGTGGTTATTGAAGCTGAACTGGACAAAACTAAGGGGCCATTAGCTACGGTACTCATTCAAAACGGTACTCTAAAGGTTGGGGACACGGTGGTGGTGGGCAGCACCTGGGGCAGGGTAAGGGCTATGTTCAATGATATGGGTAAGCGAGTGAGGAAGGCTGAGCCAGCCATGCCCGTTGAACTCCTTGGGCTGGATAGTGTGCCTCAGGTAGGTGATACCCTGACCTCAGTGGCTGGCGAGCACCAGGCACGGGCTTTAATCCAAAAGCGCCAAAAGGAGATACAGCCCAAGGCAGTGAGCCTGGACAACCTCTATGACCAGATAAGCACGGGACAGGTAAAAGAGCTCAATGTTATTCTCAAAGCCGATGTTCAAGGCAGTATTGAGCCGATAAGAAGCTCTCTGGAACGGCTGGCAACGGAGCAGGTTCAGGTCAGAATTATCCATAGTGGCAGTGGCAATATTACTGAGAGCGATGTAATGTTAGCCATTGCTTCCAAAGGGCTCATTATTGGCTTTGGCACTGGCATTGAAGCCGGGGCACGGCGCCTGGCTAGTACGGAAGGCGTTGACATCCGCTCCTACGATGTGATTTACAACCTGGTGGATGACGTGGAAAAGGCTCTCAAAGGCATGTTAGAGCCCACTTATATTGAGGTTATTGAGGGCAGGGCTGAGGTAAGGGCAGTCTTTCCCAGTAGCAAGAAATCAAAGGTAGCCGGTGTCTATGTTAGTGAGGGTAAGGTAAGTCGGGGCGCCTCGGTCAGGGTGCGCCGCGGGGAGCAAATAATAACTGAATCTGTGGTCAGCAGCCTGAGGCGTTTCAAGGATGATGTCAAGGAGGTAACCTCTGGCTATGAGTGCGGCGTAGGTATTGAGGGTTTTAGTGACTTTGAGGTTGGCGATATACTGGAACTTTTCCGCAGAGAGAAGGCTAGCTAGGGGGCACCGATGGTGGCACATCGCATCGAGCGGGTAAACAATCTTATTCGTCAGGAAATTAGCCAGTTGCTTCAGCGCCAGGTCAAAGACCCGCGGCTTGGCAGTTTTATTGCTGTGACTGAGGTCTCCACCTCTCCTGACCTGCGATATGCCAAGGTATTTGTCAGTCGTATGGGCAGTGAGGAAGAGAGGCAGGAGACGCTAAGCGGGCTGATGGCTGCTGCTGGTTTCTTCCGTAATAAGCTGGCTAAAAATTTGAGACTGCGCCGTATTCCTGAGCTGAGCTTTCACTGGGACGATTCTATCGAGCGGGGAGCTCACCTCTTGCAGCTGATTGATGAGGTTAGCTCAGAGAAAAACCACTTATAAACTTAGTTATGCGCTGTGATGATTAAAGGCGTCTTTTTTGATCTCGGTGGCACACTCTTAATTTACAGTGATATATCGGCGTCATGGTCTGATTGGCTTTCAGAGTTTTATCTATGTTTGAAGAACCATGGTCTTTCAATCTCTAAGGAGACTTTTGCCGAACGCTGTGATCGTTTCCATAGCAAGGAAGAACCTCCTAAACGAAAAGATGGCTTGACTATCTTTGAACGTCGTATCCAAGCGCTATGCCATGAGCTGGGGGTCAACATTAAAGAAGTGGATATAAAACATACTGCTATCACGATGATAAATGCCTGGATGAAGCACACGTACCTTGACCCAGACTGTCACTCAGTACTGGAAGCGCTGCAGCAACACAAAACACTCGGCTTAATCACGAACTTCGACCATCCCCCGTATATGCATGCTCTCCTTCGTCAACTAGATCTGGTGAAATTCTTCCAGGCAGTAATTGTCTCAGGTGACGTTGGAACCAAGAAACCCGACCCGAGGATTTTTCATTTAGCTCTCCAAAGAACGGGGCTTCAACCGGACGAAGTTGTTTATGTTGGCGATACCGAAGAGGATATTGTCGGTGCTCGTGCTGCTGGTATTCTTCCCATATACTTACAGCGGGATGCGACGAATAACTATGGTGTGGCATCTGACTTTAGAGTTGATCAAGAAATGTTACGTCCTCCGCTAAAAGCGGATACTCTGACTGGTGTGGTAACGATAAACAGCTTGCCAGAGCTAATTAAGTTACTTGAGTGAGCTAGACAAGTGGTCTTATTAGATTATTTAGTAACCTATCCCCCTAACCCCCTTCCCTTCTTAAGGGAAGGGGGATAAAGGGGTCCCCGCGAAATCCTGATTTCGTGGGGTAAGATTAAGGGGGTGAGGTTAATAAAACAATCTAAAAGAAGGGTTGATTGTGGACGGCATACTAAATATTAATAAGCCCCAGGGTAAGACCTCCTTCAGTATTGTCTCTATGGTGAAGCACCTGAGTGGGGAGAGGCGTGTGGGGCATGCTGGTACTCTCGACCCTCTAGCTACTGGCGTTTTACCGGTTTGCCTTGGTCAGGGGACGCGCATTATCCAATTTTTACAAGATGCTACTAAGGCTTATCGAGCTCAGATTGAATTTGGTGTGGCTACTGATACCTATGATGCCACCGGCAAAATCACCAGCAACGGAGACCCCTCCGGGGTTAGCCGGGAAAAGCTGCTGTCAGCACTCACCTCATTTCGTGGTCTGATACCGCAGACCCCTCCCATGTATAGTGCCGTAAAGCATGGTGGCAAGCCACTTTATGAACTGGCGCGCTCCGGTATCAAGGTAGCGAGGAAAAGCCGGCTCAGGTGGGTTTACCATCTGGAGCTTACAAGTTGGCAACCGCCGCTAGCCACTATAGAAGTAGAGTGTGGTAAGGGCACCTATATCCGCGCACTTGCTCATGATTTAGGGCAACTTCTGGGTTGTGGCGCTAATTTGAAGAGCCTGACTCGCTTGAAGTGCGGCCTCTTCGGTATTGAGGACGCAGTTTCAATGCTGCAGCTTGAGGATGCCTTCCGCTACGGCTACTGGCAACACTTTATCTATCCTATGGATATTGTGCTTTTGCCTTGGGCGGCTATGGTGGTCGGTGATGCCACTGAAGAGGATATAAGGAACGGGCGTCCCTTGGTTTTTGAGAGTGAGGGCAGTTTGTCCCCCTCTTCTTATGGCAATCACTGCCGTGTCTATACCCGTGATGGCTGTTTCTTAGCTATGCTATACTTCGATTCAGAAAGGGGGCAGTGGCAGCCAGACAAGGTTTTCCTACCATGATAAATAGTATTCCCTTACCAAGGGAAGGGGGCGTGTAAGTAAGAGAGGGGGATAAAGGGGGTGAGGTTAATAAACAGCTTTTTTAAAGGGGCTTGACAGCTTACCTATAAAGGGGGTATAGTTCAACCGATACTAAGAAGGGGGTGATTTAGATGCAGGCATATTGCTTTAGATGTAGAAGGAAGGTAGAGATCAAGAATCCCCAGAAGGTTACCCTGAAGAACAAGCGACCAGCGACGAAAGGGGTTTGCCCTTCCTGTGGGACGAAGGTATTCAGGATTGGTAAGGGCTAATCGGTATAGTTTGACCGATAGCATCGGTTAGAGGTGGAGTAAGTAAATCCTCTTCATTATAATAGGCACCAGAGTTTAATAGGAGTTTAGCTCCTATTTGTTGTGCTAAAGAGATGTTTTGCTTATTAAGTAAACCTTTTTGGCATTGATTTTCAACAGGATGTTACTGGTAACTGTCAGTAGGTGTGGGGGTAGTTAGGTTTATGCCTTTTCCCCATAGGTTCTAATGTTGGAAAGGAGGGCAATTAAACCTTGGGCAAGATAAATGTAGCCATAGTAGGTGTGGGTAATTGTGCCTCTTCCTTGGTTCAGGGCATCCACTACTATAGTAAAGCCAAAGAGAATGAATTTGTGCCCGGCCTTATGCACGTCAATCTTGGAGGGTATCATATCAGTGATATTAACTTTGTGGCTGCCTTTGATATTGATAAAAACAAGGTAGGCAAGGACCTAGCCCGAGCTATTTTCACCCCACCCAATAATACCTTTAAATTTTGTGAAGTGCCGACTACCGGGGTTAAGGTTCAGCGGGGTATGACTCATGATGGCTTAGGCCTCTATCTATCGAAAATAATAGAGAAGGCGCCAGGTCCAACCGCCGATATAGTTAAAATCCTGAAAGAGACCCGGACCGATGTCGTGATTAATTACCTGCCGGTTGGTAGCGAAGAGGCAACCAAGTGGTATATAGAGCAGGTGCTAACCGCTGGCTGCGGCTTTGTCAACTGCATTCCAGTTTTTATTGCCCGGGAGAAGTACTGGCAGAA
>CAZHLO010000101.1:0-2153 GCA_964533385.1 uncultured Dehalococcoidales bacterium
ACGGTCACTTTGGCAGAGACGACCTAGACCTCCCCTGGGAAAAGACGGATAAAGCTGAGATTCTGAGGAGGGAGGGGGTGGAGAAGTAACAAAAGGAAGTTACAAAATGGGAGAGAACCGAAAAATTCCCCAAGAAATAAGTGGTGATAAGCTTCTTGCAATACTAAAACTCTGGAGCGAATTCTCAAATTGGAGAAGGCAGTCCCCTCCACAAATTGTCACAGGTATACTTGCCGAAGAGGTCGGACTCATAGTAAACGACTCTATAATTGAAACAAGCGTTGTAACTCCCTCGTCAACAAGCCCTTCGTATCCTTTCACTACATTTATGATGTTAGGAAAGCGAGCGGGCATTCTCAGAGTTAGACTCTACGATGCAGGAATTACGGTGGACCAGCTAAATGAAAAACCCAAATATGAGGACTTGTTCAAAGACCCAGAGAACGCTGTATATTATACCATGACAATTCCTCCCGTTATAGAAGCAACAAAACTGCTAAAACTTTTCTGGCAACAGCGAGCATTTACGTTTGTCTATGGTACACTACATTTTAAAGATAGGTTAAATACAAATATCAAATGTTATGTCAGTAGAGAAAATGAAAGCTCAGACTTGGTTGACAAATTCGTTGTTGTAAAAACTCATCCCTCTGAATCCGAACCAGACACGATTAGAAGTGAGTTCATATGGAGTACTGGTGATATCTATGCCATAGACACTCCAATAAACAAACCCTTCAAACATAACTTAATTAAAATTCAGAAAAGCCTGTTATAAACACACCTCAGGGGCATAAGTGCTTGGGAAACGATTACAAAAGGGGGTGTTTAAGAGGGGCTTCGCCCCTCTTCTAAAAAATAATTCCCCTTCCCCTTATCAAGGGGAAGGGGATAAAGGGGATAGGGTTGAAAAAATTCTATAATATCCGGCAGCAATTCATAGACGATTGACTTAACCAGACTGATGACGTAAGATTTGGCCAAACAGCACTATATGATTTAACCTAACCAAGGAGGTAGCCAACAATGTGGAAAGCTAAAGGTATTAAAAGGGCGGTTGCAGGCTTGGTCATCCTCACCATGCTTATGGGCAGTAGCTGTGGACTGTTCAACAAGCCGCCGACTATCACCAGCCTCACCGCGAGCGCTACTAGCGTGGCACGCGGGGAAAGCTGCACCGTAAGCTGTGTTGCCAGTGACCCCGATGCCGATGCCCTTACCTATGACTGGACATTCACCGGCGGGACTATCTCAGGAGCAGGCAGTACGGTTACCTGGACAGCGCCGACAGCTGAGGGAACCTATACCATCACTGTGGCTGTCAGCGACGGTAAAGCCGCCGCTGTCACCGATAGCTGCAATATTCAGGTAGTCAATACCCCACCGGCCATCACCAGCCTCACCCCCAGTGCCACCAACGTGGCACCTGGGGACAGCTGCACCATCAGTTGTGTTGCCAGCGACGCCGATGGCGATACCCTCACCTATGACTGGACACCCACCGGCGGGGTTGTCTCCGGAACGGGCAGCAACGTTAGCTGGACAGCGCCAGCAACCGAAGGGACTTATACCATCACTGTGACTGTCAGCGATGGTCAAGGCGGCACCGCCAGCGATAGCTGCGATATCACCGTGGAAATGAAATTTGGCGCCATTGACATCAAGTCTAATCCTGCCGGAGCACTAGTCTACCTCAATGGGGTGGATACGGGGAATATAACCCCCTACGTCATAACCAATTTAGCCCCCGGCAGCTATACCATCAAGCTGGCGTTGTATCATTACAAATATCGACAAGCGACGGTAACGGTCACTGCTGATGAGACCACCTACCTTAACTGGTCGCTGACCTACGCCCCGGAGATAACACTGACCATACAGCCCGACGCCGCTGATGGTAAAGATGCCACTGTAAATACGTATAACCCGGACCAGAATTGGGGAACCGACATTAGGCTAGCTGCTGGTCATGGGACAGCAGACACCTGTAGAGCCTACCTTCAATTCAGCCTCGATTCACTGCCCGATGATGCCGTAATAGTAAGTGCCCAGCTGGCATTATGGTACTTCCAAACGACTGGTTCAGGGGCAGCGCCCATTGGAGCTTACTTAGTGCTGGGAGCCTGGAATGAAAGTACTATAACCTGGAATAA
>CAZHLO010000101.1:2253-4446 GCA_964533385.1 uncultured Dehalococcoidales bacterium
AAGATGAGCGTTACGATTAAATTTGGCACCGATGGCTGGCGGGGGATTATCGCCCAGGACTTCACCTTTGATAATGTGCGGGCTTGCTCCCAAGCGGTGGCTGACTATATGAAACAGGCGGGCTTAGCCCAGCGAGGGCTGATTATCGGCTATGACAACCGCTTTGCCTCCGAGGACTTTGCCTCAGCCGCCACCGAGGTGGTTGCCGCTAGCGGCATAAAGGTTTATCTCTGCCCCAAGTCGACACCAACGCCGGCGATAAGCTATGGCATCCTGGCGAAAAAGACGGGCGGCGCTATCGTCATCACTGCCAGCCATAACCCGGCTATCTGGAATGGCTTTAAGTTCAAGACTAAAGATGGCGCCAGCGCCTCTTCAGAGGTCACCACTAAGATAGAAAAACGTATCTCCTATACGCTGACTTCAGGCAAAATAAGCCACATGCCTCTATCTAAAGCCTTAGACCAAGGAATGGTAGAATACCTCGACCTGGCTCCGATCTACACTAAACAGTTAGCCAAGCTCATTGACCTAGAACAACTACGCCAGGCTAGGCTCAAGGTAATTGTTGACCCTATGTATGGGGCTGGCGCCGGCTACTTCCCTATGCTGTTAGGCAGAGGAGCTATCCAGCTAGTGGAGATAAACGGTGAGCGCAATCCCCTCTTCCCCGGGATACAACCCGAGCCAATTGCGGCTAACCTGGCTAAGCTCTCGGCTCTAGTCAAAAAGCAGAAGGCAGATGTTGGCTTGGCTACCGATGGTGATGCCGACCGCCTGGGCATTGTCGATGAGAAGGGGGAATTCCTGACCCAGCTCCAGGTCTTTGCCCTGCTCTGCCTCTATCTGCTGGAGGTGCGCGGGGAGCGTGGTGCTATGGTCAGGACGCTCACCAGCACCACTATGGTTGACCGCCTGGGCGAAATATTCAAGGTACCAGTATATGAAACGCCGGTGGGCTTTAAATATGTTGCCCCCATAATGATGGAAAAGAACGCCCTCATCGGTGGGGAGGAGAGCGGTGGCTATGGCTTTCGTGGTCACATGCCAGAGCGAGACGGCATCCTTGCTGGCATCTACTTCCTCGACTTCATGCTCAAGACAGGCAAGACTCCATCGCAACTCACAGACTATCTCTATCGTCAAGTCGGTCCTCACTACTACCAGCGCCGGGATTTCACCTTCCCCGAGGGTAAGCGCCAGACAATAACTAAACGCGTCAGCAATAGTCTGCCCCAGTCCATTGAGGGGGTCAAGGTGATAAAGGTAAACACCATCGATGGCTTCCACCTTACCCTGGCTGATACCAGCTGGCTGCTCATCAGATTCTCGGGAACCGAGCCTGTACTCCGCATCTACGCCGAAAGCGACCGCCCGGCTAGAGTGGAAAGGCTGCTTGAACTGGGCAAGGAACTGGCTAGGGTCTGAGAAAGGATGGAATATGGAAGATAAACTCCCCCGGAAAACAGAGAAGCCCTGGGGGTTTGAGCTGTTATGGGCTCACACACCAAAGTATGCCGGCAAGCTAATCTTCGTCAGAAAAGGACACCGTCTCAGCCTTCAATATCATGAAAGGAAGGACGAGACCATGTATTTCTATCAGGGGAAGGCTTTGCTTGAAATCGAGGGCAGCGATGGGCATCTGATTTCAAAGACACTCCAGCCCGGCCAGTGTATAAGAATACCTCCCCGCACCAAGCACCGCCTGAAGGCTATCGAAGACTGCACATTCTTTGAAGTCTCAACCCCTGAGCTGGAGGACGTGGTAAGGCTGGAAGACGACTACGGACGAGTCCAGCAGTGATTATGCAGCTACTGCTCCTTAAAACACAGAGCGCCGGTAGGACAGGCAGCCACGCATTCACCACAATCCAGGCACCCCGCTTCAGCCACTGGCTCATCACCAAAGGTAGTAACCCTCCTATTAAAGCCACGGTGGGCAAAACCAAGGGCGCCAATACCCAGGCGCTGCCGGCAGACCCAGATACACCGCCCACAGAGCACGCACTTGTTCGGGTCATAGATAAACGCCGGGCTGCTCGCATCCACCGGCAGGTTACGTAGAATTTTCCGGAAATGCTTCGTCTTGAGCTTAACTTTTAGATGAGCCGCTATCTTCTGAAGCTCGCAGGATCCACTCTTGGCACAGCGGGCACAGTCAACCACATTACTCGCCAGAAGCAACTCCAGGGC
>CAZHLO010000102.1:0-4439 GCA_964533385.1 uncultured Dehalococcoidales bacterium
TAAAGTGGACATTCCAATTATCCTCGACCTCACTTACCGGAATGGACACCGTATTGCCAGCCACCTGCGGCTCAATCCACTTTGCTTCTATTGGCCCCGATGGTGGTTGGGTCGGTGGTGTTGAAGTTGGGCCAGCACAAGCAACGATTAACACCAGCGAAAATAATACGGCTCCTGTCAGTATTTTCTTTAACATCTATTGTTTTCCTCCTTGGGATTAATCTTGTCTACAATCTGACCGTCCTGCAGAAGTATGATTCCTTTGGCATGCTTAGCTATCTCAGGGTTATGGGTAACCATGATAATGCTGTGTCCTGCTTTATTTAACTGGTCAAACAAACTTAAAATTTCTCTTCCCGTTTTTTGGTCCATATTGCCCGTAGGCTCGTCGGCCAGGATAATTGACGGGTCATTAACCAGAGCCCTAGCAATGGCTACTCTCTGCTGCTCACCACCACTTAACTCGCTGGGTTTATGTCCAGCCCTTTTCCCTAATCCGACTCTCTTCAAAATGGCCAATGCTTTCTTCTCTCCGCCGTTCGCTCCACAAAATGTCAAGGGCAGAAGCACATTCTCCAAAGCGGTGAGGGATGGAAGCAAATGATACTGCTGAAAAACGTAGGCGATTTCTCTCCTCCTGATATCAACCAAAGCGTTTTCACCCAGATTATCGATACGTTTTCCATCTAAAATCACTTCGCCGCTGGAGGGACGGTCCAGACCGCCGATGATGTTCAATAGAGTGGACTTTCCACTTCCAGAAGGCCCCATAATAGCGGTAAAGTCACCTTCATTCACCTGAAGGGAAACATTCTTCAGGGCAACTACTCTGGTTGTCCCCTCGCCATAAATCTTGGACACGTTTTTGATTTCTAACATCTCCTCTACCTCATAGAGACCGGAATGAGTCGGCAACCTTAATCTTTGTGGCGCGGAATGCCGGATATACAGTAGCTATGACGGCAATAAGGGTAGCCAGAACTAATGATAAGGGTAAGTACCGGGGAACGTAACTAATGGCTGTTCCCTCAAAGACTAGTGGTCCGACGGCGTAGGCCAACAGGGTTCCAACCACATATCCGAAGATGCCCCCCACTATTCCAATAATGATGGCTTCATAAATGAAGAGCTTAATTATCTGGTTGCGCGATGCCCCCACTGCTCTCATTATCCCGATGTCCCTGATTCTTTCGTGTACCGAGGTCATCATCGTGTTGACTACTCCGAAGCAACCGAGAGCTAAAGCGATTCCAGCTAGAGCCATCATAAACATGTTCATCTTTTCCATCACGCCCATTTCCGCCGCAGCTACCTGTTTTACGGCAATTGCCCTAACCCCAGATATATTCTGATTTATACTATTAGCAATGATTTCCACCGGGCAGGCGTTACACAAGGCACGGACATCTACGCAAGAAACTAGTCCCTCTTTATCAAAAGCCTTCTGCAATGTTGCCAACGGAATGAAAACTTGGTAATCCTCATTTGAACCGGTCTCCTCAAGAACACCAGTGACGGTTATATCGCTCCCGTTAAGCGCAATTTTGTCACCTGTGTTGAGTCCTAGAAGCTCAGCCGCCATTGCTCCCACCAGGGCTTGGTCGGTATGTTCGAGGTATCCCCCTTCCCGGATTTTCCACCAGGTCTTGATTTTGCTCTCCTCTTGAGGCTCCACGCCAACAACCATCACCGATATCCCCTTCACCTCGGTGTTTACGTATAATTTTGGGGCGATGGTGGCGATATTACCCTCATCTTCAATGCCCAGCGCCTCCCTTATCTCACCATCGGCTATCTGCCTGATTTGGGGTAATGTCTCTTCAGGAATGTAGTTTTCTCCCACGGTCAAAGTCCCGAGACTGAGGTCGCCTAGCTGGACGTCTAGATTACTTATTGCCGGTATAACCGTTAGGTTAGGGCCATATTTTTCCAATTGATTATAGATTCTTGTTTCACCGGCGAGAGCAATTGTCAATATGCCAACGACGGTCATAGTGCCGATAACCACGCCGAGGGCGGCATATATTACTCGCTTTTTCCTTCGCCTAACGTCTTTGGCGACGAGCTGATATAGTTTCACCAAATCTCCTTCTTCCTACCTACCTTGGCGCTCATATTCCCTCTCCCTGGCTGAATTCTTTCGCCACTTCCCTACTCGTATACTCTAATTCCGCTTCAGGAACTGCTATGCCGCTTAAGTTTTCAAGCCTCCTCAGGCGCTTCCCCAGCCTTTCCTGCTCCTTGAGGACTAGCCTTATCGCTTCTGCCACCGGGTCAGGCAGCCTCCCATGCTCTAAGTCTTGGAGCGGCTTCTTCTTATCCTCCACTATTTTTCCCGGGATTCCCACTACTGTAGCCCCAGCTGGCACTGACTTTACTACTACCGAACCGGAGCCAATTCTGGCGCCATCGCCTATGGTGATAGCACCGAGAGCTACCGCCCCGGTTCCTATTACCACACTATTGCCCACGGTGGGGTGACGCTTCCCCTTCTTTAAGGTAGTTCCTCCCAGGACAACTCCCTGATAGAGCAGCACATCGTCCCCTATTTCTGCTGTCTCACCAATGACCACCCCTGCCCCGTGGTCGATGAAGAAATGTTTCCCGATTTTGGCTCCGGGGTGGATTTCAATGCTGGTTAAGAAGCGATTGATATGCGACAGGAAGCGGGCTAGAAACTTGAGTCTGTGGCACCAGAGGAAATGACCGATACGATGAAGCCAAAGAGCATGTAGCCCGGGATAGCAGAAGATAACCTCCAGCACACTCCTCGCCGCCGGGTCTTTAGCAAAAACTGTTCGAATATCTTCTTTTAAGGTCTTCAACAA
Organism: uncultured Dehalococcoidales bacterium; assembly: GCA_964533385.1. Lineage (GTDB taxonomy): Bacteria > Chloroflexota > Dehalococcoidia > Dehalococcoidales > BS750m-G39 > CAZHLO01. The sequence continues at coordinate 2,829 of CAZHLO010000102.1, forward strand.
GATAGTATCCTTTCATTTTATTTAATCCTGTTTTTGTTCCTGGAAAAGCCAGGTGGAAAGATAACGCTCACCAGTGTCAGGCAAGACCACCACTATTAGCTTACCCTCGTTTCCCTGCCTTCTGGCTACCTCCAGTGCCGCCCAAGTTGCCGCTCCTGAGGATATACCAGCCAGTATCCCTTCTTCCTTGGCTAATCTTCTCGCCATTATTCCGGCATCTTCATTGGTGACCTTAATAATTTCATCAATAAGGTCCACTCTCAGAACATCAGGGATAAAGCCGGCGCCGATGCCCTGAATCTTATGAGAGCCAGGCTTTCCTCCGGAAAGGACTGAGGAATCAGCTGGCTCAACGGCGATGGCTTGGAATTGTGGTTTCCTTGGCTTGATTACTTCAGCCACCCCAGTAATTGTTCCGCCGGTGCCTACCCCGGAGACCAGAATATCCACCCTTCCATCAGTGTCTCTCCATATTTCTTCGGCGGTGGTCAGCCGATGTATCTCCGGGTTAGTCGGGTTTTTGAATTGCTGAGGTATGAAGTAGTTCGGGTTTTCTGTAGCCAGTTGCTCGGCTCTCCTCACTGCCCCCCGCATCCCTTCAACCCCAGGAGTTAACACTAGCTCAGCACCGAAAATAGATAGAAGCTGCCTCCGCTCTAGGGACATGGTATCGGGCATGGTGAGGATGAGCTTATACCCCCGGGCAGCGCAGACGAAAGCAAGGGAAATGCCGGTATTGCCGCTGGTAGGCTCGACGATAACCGTATCCTTTTTAATAAGCCCTTTTTCTTCAGCGTCAACAATCATTGATACCCCAATCCTGTCCTTCACACTCCCCAGGGGGTTGAAGGACTCCAGTTTGGCGACTACTTCCGCCTTTGCTCCCTCAGTTATCCGGTTTAATCTGACCAGAGGCGTATTCCCGATTAGCTCAGTAGAGTCTCTGGCGATCCCTCGGGATAGCTTGGGAATCTCTATTGTCTTGTAATGAAGAGTTTCTACTTTTTGGCTCTTGACCATCTTGATTTTAGCCTCCTGCTAACATCATGAAGCGCGGGCCTTCGTAAACCTCTATTTCCTGGAAGCCTTTCTTGGCTTTAGACGAGGCAAGTTCGACCAGCTTCTCCCAGCTGGTGACATGGAAATAACCACCAATCATTCTCACCATTTCTGGGTTTTCCCAGTCCCAGGTTTTAGCTTCCTCAAGCGGGCAAATTCTCGCTTTTCCACTTTCCATATCGATAACCTTTAACCTGACCTCAGGGTTAGTCTCCGGCTGAGGAATGGCACCCATCCGTTGCTCCAGCAGCTTCCATAAAGCCTGGAAGTCAACCGACTGGTGGTTAGAACCAGGTTTAGCGTTCTCTTTCAATTTGCCAAGGTAGCCCCGATATTTCTCGCAGAAACCTAGGTAATAATGTCTGCCCCGATAAAGCGGACATTCGTCACACAACCTATGGCTGAATGGGCAAACCATGTCTATCTTTGCCATTCCGATCCTCCTTTTATTAGTTTTGGCGCCTCACTCTCGTAACTAGGTTTCCAACATACTTAGCATAGAGTTCCTTGGCTAGTGATTCATCAACGGTATTAGTGATGATAGCTCGACCG
>CAZHLO010000103.1:0-4344 GCA_964533385.1 uncultured Dehalococcoidales bacterium
GCATTGATGCCACCATCCACCTCCAGCTCAGCGGCTAGACCTTTCCCATCCAGCTCCGCACGCAGATTGGCTACCTTATCCAAGGTTGACTCAATAAAGCCCTGCCCGGCAAAGCCGGGATTGACCGTCATCACCAGAACTAAATCAAGCGAAGGAAGGATTTTGCTTACGGCGGCGAGGGGTGTCTCCGGATTGAGCGATACCCCTGCCTTAACCCCTAATCTCTTAATTGCCGACACCACCTGGTAAATATTGAGGCAGGCTTCTATATGAACGGTGATAATGTCAGCGCCGGCATCGGCAAATTGGTCAATCTGACGTTCCGGCGTCTCAATCATAAGGTGGACATCCAGAGGGAGGTCAGTCCACTTGCGAACGGCAGCTACCACCGGGGCGCCAATGGTTATCTGAGGCACAAAATGCCCGTCCATAACATCTACATGGATATAGTCGGCGCCAGCTTTGGTAGCTTCAGCTACCTGCTCGCCGAGGCGAGCGAAATCGGCAGAGAGAATGGAGGGGGCGAGCTTAACCTGAGGATTACCTTTCACCTCTGGCTCCGATTGATTTCTTGGCCGTAGCTAGTGCCCGTGCTACCTGCCTGGGAGCAGTACCTCCAACGACATCCCTGGCGGCAATAGATGATTCCACAGTAATGGAGTAAATATCCTTTTCAAATAGCGGAGAGAACTTCTTATACTCGGCAAAGCTGAGCTGGCTGAAGGATTTATCCTTTTCTATAGCGTAGCTTACCAGCCTAGCTACTATATCGTGGGCGGTGCGGAAGGTTTTACCTCTCTTGACCAGGTAGTCAGCCAGGTCGGTAGCCAGGATATAACCTTTTTCCAGCGCCCGCCGGGCATTTTCTGGTTTAACTTGCAGGGTTTTGACCATCCCGGTGAATACCTCCAGAGTGGAGAGCAGGGTATCTACAGTATCAAAGAGGCCTTCTTTATCCTCCTGCATATCCTTGTTATAGGAGAGGGGGAGAGCCTTTATCGTGGTCAGCAGAGCCAGGAGGTTGCCATAGACCCTTCCCGTCTTGCCCCGAGCCAGCTCAGCAACATCGGGGTTTTTCTTCTGGGGCATGATGCTTGAGCCGGTGGCATAGGCATCGTCAAGCTCAATAAAATTAAATTCGGCGGAAGACCAGAGGATAATTTCCTCCGCCAGTCGGCTGAGGTGCATCATACAGATACTGGCGGCGGCTTCATACTCAAGTACAAAGTCTCTATCCGAGACAGCATCCATACTGTTCTGGCTTATCTGGCTGAAGCCAAGCTCACGGGCTAGAAACTCCCTATCAATATTTTTGTAGGCTACGCCGGCGAGGGCACCACTGCCCAGGGGCATAACATCGATGCGCTTGAGGCAATCGATGAATCGGGCAACATCACGTTGGAGCATCTCAAAATAGGCAAGAAGGTGATGAGCTAGCAGGACCGGCTGTGCCGGCTGAAGATGGGTGTATCCGGGGATGACTACCTTCTTATTGGCTTCAGCCAGGGTGATGAGCGCCCGCTGGAATTCAGCAAGCCTGACCAGGGTATTGGCGATGGCTTCCTTAGCGAAGAGGCGCAGGTCCAGAGCTACCTGGTCATTGCGGGAGCGGGCGGTGTGGAGTTTGCCCCCCACCTCACCTACCTTCTCCATTAAACGGGCTTCAATATGCATATGGATGTCTTCCAGCTCCGGCTTAAACTGAAACTTGCCCTTCTTTATCTCTTCCTTAATCGCCGTCAGGCCACCAATAATGGTTTCAGCCTCTTGAGTTGAGATTATCCCCTGCTTAGCCAGCATACTAGCGTGGGCAATACTGCCGGCAATGTCATAGGGGTATAAGCGCCAGTCAAAGGGGATAGAGGCAGTGTATTCAGTCGCCGATTTATCCGCCTTCTTCTGAAAGCGACCGCGTATGTGGCTCATTTACCTTTCCCCTTTTTCTCCTCTAAATCAATAATACCCTGCGCCTGCGTCTGAGTCCTGACCGGCAGGCCCCAGATGTGAATAAAGCCGGGGGAGGCACTCTGGTCAAAGACATCACCCTTATCATAGGTAGCCAGACCATGGCTATACAGTGATTTGGGCGATTTTCGCCCCACCACCTGACAGCTACCCTTGAATAATTTAACTCGTACCGTTCCGGTAACATAGCGCTGGGTACTCTTGACATAGGCAAATAAATCCTGATGGAGCGAGCTAAACCAAAGACCGTTATAGATGAGGTCGGCGTATTCCACAGCCACCTTTTGCTTGAAGCGGAGCTGGCTTTTGGATAGAGTCAGCGCCTCTAAAGCCTGGTGTGCCTGAAGCAACACCACTGCTGCCGGGGCTTCGTAAATCTCCCTTGATTTTATCCCCACCAGCCTGTTCTCCAAAAGGTCAATCCTGCCCACACCGTGCTCACCAGCCAGCTGATTGAGACGCTGGATTAGACTGACGCCTTCCATCTTTTCACCGTCAAGGCTAATGGGGATGCCCTGTTCAAAGCCGATTTCGACATAGCCTGGTTTGTCCGGGGCATCAGCTGGCGACTTTGTCCAGGTAAAGACATCGGCGGGCGACTCAACCCAGGGGTCTTCCAGAGCTCCACACTCAATGCTCCTCCCCCACAGGTTCTCGTCAATGGAATAGGGGCTTTTTACCGTAATCGGCACGGGAATGCCGTAGCGCTGGGCATAGTTGATGGTCTCCTCCCGGGTCATGCCCCATTCCCGCGCCGGGGCGATAATCTTCAAGTCCGGTGCCAGGGCATTGATGCTGACATCAAATCTCACCTGGTCATTGCCCTTGCCGGTGCAGCCATGGGCTACTGCTGAAGCCTTCTCCTTTACGGCGGCATCCACCAGCAGCTTAGCCATCAGGGGACGAGCCAGGGCGGTAGCCAAGGGATATTGTCCCTCATAGATAGCATCCGCCTGCAACGCCGGAAAGATAAAATGGTTAACAAATGGCTCCTTGGCATCCACCACCAGTGCCTTGACGGCACCGATATCAAGCGCCTTCTGACGTATGGCGGAGGGGTCGGCCACATTGCCGACATCAACATTAAGGACGATAACATCCAGGTTATACTTCTCTTTGAGCCATCTGATAGACACTGATGTATCTAAGCCACCACTATAAGCCAGTACTACTTTATTCGACACCACGAACCTCCCGTAAACTAGATAATGCGCTGTCCAGAATGCCCAGCGCCTCATCAACCTCTTTGTTACCAATAATAAGGGGAGGTATGAAGCGCACAGCATTCGGCTTTAGTTTATTGACCAGCAGACCTCGCTCAAGGCAAGCCATCACTAATGGCTGAGCGATATCACTTTCGAACTCCATAGCCACCAATAGCCCCCGCCCCCGGACATCAGTGATAAGCTGGAATTTCGGCTTCATCTTTTCCAGCCGCTGGATGAGATACTGCCCCACCGTCCTTACCTTCCCCGGTATATCTTTATCAATAATGAATTTTACCGTGGCATAGCCAGCGGCACAGGCCAAGGGATTGCCACCAAAGGTAGAACCGTGCTCCCCGGGAGCAAACACTGCCGCCCTCTCCTTAGCCAGAATAGCCCCAATGGGCACGCCACTGGCTAAACCCTTAGCCAGCGTCATTATATCAGGTTCAACGCCATATTGCTCGTAGGCGAAGAGAGTACCCATCCGACCAACGCCAGTTTGAATCTCGTCCAGAATAAGCAGGAAACCCTTCTGGTCGCACCAAGCTCTTATTGCCGGCAGATAACCATCATCAGGTATGTTGACCCCACCCTCCCCTTGTATTGGTTCAACCATCACGGCACAGGTTTTATCGGTAGTGGCTGACTTTATGGCTTCAATATTATTGTAGGCCACATTGACAAAGCCGGTGGGCAGGGGGGGATATGGCTTCTGGAATTTAGCCTGACCGGTAGCCGCCACCATAGCTAAGGTGCGACCATGAAAGGAATCAAAGGTGGTAATAACCTCATAGGCTCCGCTTAAGTTAAGCTGCCCATAGCGGCGGGCTAGCTTGACTGCCCCTTCATTAGCCTCAGCGCCGCTATTGCTAAAAAAGACCTTGTCCAGACAGCTATTCCGGACTAGAAGCTCAGCCAAACGAATTTGAGGAACAGTGTAGAACTGGTTGGACGTCTGAATTAGCAACTGCGCCTGCTCGGTAACTGCCTGAATAACCACGGGATGGCAGTGCCCTAAACTATTGACCGCCCAGCCACCAACAAAGTCAAGGTATTCCCGCCCGTTTTCATCCCAGACCCGTGCCCCCCGCCCCCTGACTATGGTTAAGGGAACACGCTCGAAGGTCTGCATAAAGTATTGGTGCTCAAGCTCCTGCCAGAGACTCATTTT
>CAZHLO010000104.1:0-4307 GCA_964533385.1 uncultured Dehalococcoidales bacterium
GGTAAGGGTGTATATGTGGATCTAGACCGGTGTGCCAGTCACCGAGGCCACTATAAAATCCCCAGGTAAAATTAAGCTGCATTCCCTCCAGGTGGTCCCTACCGTTCAGCCATACCAGTTGGTCCGCATTCCCTGGCCCTTTGGCAAATGCTCCCATTGCTATACCTTCTTGTGCCATCTGCATCTCCATATCCATTCCGCCAACGCTCAGTGGTTTCACCAGGTGCCCATATTTTGTTTCAGACATTTTTAGTACCCTCCTTATCGGTTGCCGACTTGAGACGTCATTTGACCCTTTAGACCAGACAGGTCGCTCTGCAATCAAGGCAGAGCGACCTGTCCTCGATAACTTATGGCTTTAGTTAGTCCTGCCCCTCTATGCCGAGGTCCGAGAATTTGATAAAACTCGGTTGATCAGGGAATGTTGGATAACCGTACTCCTCCCAGTATGCCTTGTAGACGTCTACCAGGCCATAAGACATGATGGAAGCCAGATAATGGTCCTTGACTGAAACGTAGGCAAGGGGCACTTCCTTACCGTCAACCACGCCCCCTATGAAGTCAGCCGGTTCACCAGATATAGTTCTTAAGTTACCCGCCTCTGGCCTGGCGAAGAGCTGGCAATAGCCAGTCAGGGTCCTTACCGGGTGGGGTTGATTGTCTAGATAGGCCTTGATAGTCTCAACATCCACGCTATCAGTGTTATCAATAGCATCTTTCAATACGAACCAAGGAGCGACCCACATGCAGCCACCTGTTTGGAACGTGCCATATTCTTCAATATAGGCGTCAAATAAATCCAGTATCTCATCGGGTTGGTCCGGGTACAGCCTGGGGTCCTGGAGGAAGTATTGCCATCCTTCCATGAACTCTGGGCCGCAGTGGGTGAGAATAGCCTGGAACACGTCGGGGGGCATCTGAGCGGGAAGGATGGTGGCTTCGCAACCAAGGTCATACAGGGCATTGAAGACGGGTGCGCCAACGGCGGTGTAGTTCAGGTCTATTACATCAGGATTATAGCTCATTATCTTAGTCGCTACAGGGCCAAAGTCGGTGGTAGCTGGGTCGAAGAAAACAGTCCCCAGGTACTCTACTTGAGGTGCCGCCACAGCCCACGTCGAATTACACATGCCATCTGTAGCATGGCCCATCTCGTTGTCCGTCTTTACTGAGACGTAGCTCCTCTTGCCTTGAGCCTGCATAGCCGTGTACATACCCCACATTAGACCACGGCCGAAGAACATGCCATTAGGTGTCCAGTAATACTGTATCGCGGGGTCTGTGCTAGTACCGATAACGTCTAGACCCAAACAGATTACCTTGTTTGGTTCGGTGACTTCGCAGTCCGTCGCTGGGTTACCCGTCGGACTGAGCAGGATGAACTTAACACCGTCCTCAAGAACCAGCCTTTCCAGATAGTTCCTTGCCTGGATGGCATCACCGGCGCTATCATAGATTATCATTTCAACAGTATACCATTCGCCGCCAATTTTCCAACCACCCTCGGCATTGATAAGCTTGGCGAAAAGCGTAAACCACTTATTTTCTTCTATCCCCCAAGGGTCAGCCAGATTCAGGACACTGCCAATCTTCAATACCTTCGTTGCTACTGGTTTAGCGCAGCCACCAAAGATTAAGGCACCTATCACTGCAATCGCTAATAAAATTAGAAAAACCTTTTTCACTGTTAACTTTCTCCTCTCACTAAGATTTCAAGCGATGTTATTCATTTCTTACATAATGATGCCCTCCTTAAATAATGTATTGATGACAATGGTTTTACTAACTCACATAGAGATAATGAATTTTTTGAAGCGTGGCTAAGATTAATACATTTTGCTGGAAATGTCAATATCTAGAACTGCAAAAATAAAGCTGAAAGTTCTTGACCCAGAGGGAAAAAATAGGATAAACTTTCGGCAAATATTTATAAGAAGGGGGTATCAGTCACAATGAATAAAAAGCAATATTTGGAATATATCGATCACTTCAACAACAAGAGATACGATGCTGTCACCAGCTACTTCACCCCGGATATTACGGTGGAGTATTTCGATAACGGGACGTACTCAGGACCACCGGCCCGTACCTTACACGGCCCCCGGGAGTTTATGGAATCATATAAGAATCTGCACGAGTACGTAAGAGAGGTCTTGGAACTCGGCGACTTTATGGTAGTCGGGAATCTTTTATTTGCCGAGCTCTACACCGAATTCCACTGCTTCAAAGATTCACCGCCGGCTGCTGGTCTGCCCTGGAAGAAGGGTGAGGCGAGCATTATGACAAACTGGGTGCTCTACAGTCTGGAGGGCAATAAAATGAAGCGTATCCGGATTGCCCATTTTAGAATGCACGAGCCCACGCAGGCAAAGTTCTGATACATATAGAATCCAATAAGCGCCGCCACTAGCATAAAAAACAGAGGTATTAGTGCTCTTATATATTGCTTTCCATTAAAGGGGGTTGTATAATTCCGCTTGGCTCAACTACTTCAATTGCGTACGCTAGAAGGCAATTCGGGGTATTGACACTAAAAGCTTGAATATATTAGTCTTAGGGAAATTCAGCACCTCTGTAAGTGAGCAAAATCATTGCCATGAATAAACTACTGAGGAGAGCATCGTTATAAGAAATAGGTAACAGGGCAAGATCAATTAAAGAAATAGTAACAGGCGACGGGTTGCCCTACGGTAAACGCAGGGGAATCTGCAAAGTTTGTCGGTAGTTTTGAGATAAGGAGGTATCTTGTGAGTGTAAGCTTGTTTTTTCAGATCCTGGCAAACGGCCTGATGGCTGGTGGTATGTATGCCCTGGTAGCCTCTGGATTAACGCTGACTCTGGGTGTAATGAAAATATTCAACTTCGCCCAGGGTCATTTTTATATGCTTGGGGCGTTCCTTACCTTCGCAGTAACAGTAGCTCTCGGGCTCCCATACCCTGTAGCCCTTCTTGCCGCACTACTAAGTATGGCACTACTGGGAGTGCTGTTCTACTTTGGTTTGATTCACCGGCCAATGGCTCAGGGCTTCTTCACTACGATGCTGATCACCGTTTTTTTTGCTCAGATAATCAGCCAGGTCTCGCTTCTAACCTTTGCCGAGCAGCAAAAAGCTGTACCAGCGGTAGTTCCCGGTTCGTTCAGCATTGGAGAAGTAACATTTATTTATGGCAAGTTACTAGTAATAGGCTGTGCTATTGTCATAATGCTAGCTCTATATTACTTTATGAAAACGAAGATAGGCACAGCAATGAAGGCTGCAGCGGAAAATAGGGAGGTAGCCAGCTTGCAAGGGATAAACGCTACCCAGATATTCTGGGTAACTATGGCTGTTGGCTGCGGTCTAAGTGGTATCGGTGGTGCGATTATAGCACCGGTTCTGGGTTGTCAACTTGTGATGGGGCAAAATATTTTTATGCGGTGCCTCCTTGTCCTTATGGTTGGAGGTATGGGCAGTATGTCAGGTGCTCTAATTGCCGGTTTTCTCGTCGGGATAGTGGAGAGCTTTGCCTTCCAGTTCGTAGGATCTCTAAACCTAATAGTAATTCTTGTGTGCGTGGGAATCCTGATGTACTTTAGACCGGGTGGTCTGCTAGGTCAACCGCTACCCGTCCCTGGTGAATAATTTAGAAAATAATTTAGGATATAGTTAGGAGCAAATGATGTCCAAGGCAATGATGGTAGCGTTAGGGGTACTGGTCTTACTGCTAATAGCATTTCCTTTTGGGGTTAACCCGTACACAGTACAAGTTGCTATCACTACTATAACCTATTCCATGCTGGGATTAGCTTTTGCCTTCACAATGAGGGTTGGTCTACCAAGATTTGATATCCCTGCCTGGTGGGGTGTAGGTGGCTATACTACGGCGCTGCTGATGAAAGACGGCATGTCTTTTTGGTTAACGGCACTGATTGGGGGCATAATAGCTGTAATCCTGGGTGCGTTGGTTTTTTCAATAGCTATACCCCGTGGCATGATACCATTCCTTATGATTGGTATGGTTTTGACTCTGGCATTTTATCAGATGTATGGCTCGGTGTCCCTTTTCGGTGCCTGGTCGGGTATCACGAACGTACCGCCACCAACCATTGGCTCTTTTGAGTTCGTTGCCAAACGGGACCTGTATTATATGGGGCTTTTCTTCCTAGCGTTAAATTTGGTGGTCTATTACCTGCTTTTCAATTCCAAGATTGGTCGGGCCTGGAATGCTATCGGTTCAAGCCTGAGGCTGGCCCGTTCTGTGGGAGTTGATGTGGTCAAATACAGAATGGCTAATGTTCTAATCGGGAACTTCTTTCTTGCCTTGGC
>CAZHLO010000105.1:0-4271 GCA_964533385.1 uncultured Dehalococcoidales bacterium
CACTACAAAGCCTGGGTTTGCACCAATCCTGATTGCGGTTTCAACCTGAAAATCAGGAATGGCGATGTTTATGTTAATGAACCCATTATCAGCGGGGCACTCCACAGCCCTCGCTCCCGTTAAAACCTAAACGGTCCATCCTGAAGCAGAAGATTATTGGTGCTGAATGTGCTTCCTCAGTTAACCAGACTCAAGGGGATAGCACTCGACTTATTGTATCCACGCTGGTGTGTTGGCTGTGGAAGGGAGGGGGATTTTATCTGCCAATCCTGCCTCAAGTCATTGCCCCGGCTTATGCCCCCCCTTTGTCCCAAATGTGGTCGGCCCCAGTCCAGCGCCATACTCTGCCCTAACTGCGTCAGCTGGCAGGCGGAGATAGATGGCATTCGTTCCCCATTTCGATTTGACGGGGCGATACGCCAGGCTATCCACGAGCTGAAGTATAGAAACCTCAGAGCCCTGGCGGTGCTCCTCGCCCAGTTGCTCAATGATTACCTCACCGCTAACCCTGTGCCCGGGGAGGTTTTGGTGCCGGTGCCGCTGCACCGGAAGCGGTTGAGGGAGCGCGGCTATAACCAGTCCATGCTGCTGGCTCAAGAGCTGGGCAAGCTCAACAGTTTACCGGTAGTAGATGACTGCCTCATCCGAAAGCTTCATTCCCCACCCCAGGCCAGAACACCAACCGTGGACGAGCGGCGCAGCAATGTTGCCGATGCCTTTTCCTGCCGTGATGGAAGGTTAAGAGATAAGCAAGTTCTGCTTATAGACGATGTCTCCACCTCCGGGGCTACCCTTGATGCCTGTGCCCGGGCACTAAAGGAAGCCGGTGCTGCCTCGGTATGGGGGCTGGTGCTGGCTAGAGAGATTTAAAGAAATCAGCGTAAGGAGTGTGAACCGATGGAGCTACAGATAACCGGCAAAAATATAGAATTAACCCCCACCGTGCGCCAGCTCATCGAGAAAAAACTGGGCAAGCTCGGGCGCCATCTACCCAACATCATAGAGTACAAGGTGGAAATTCTCGAAGAAAGGACTAAGTCCCCGGAGCAGCGCTTTGTCGTCCAGGTAACCATAGACAGCAATGGCACACTGCTCCGGGGTGTGGAGAGGGGGGAAGACCTGCTCACGGCTACCAGTAAGGTGGCTGCGGTTATTAATCGGCAGATTGAACACTACAAGGGAAAGCTGTATGAGAAGGGAAGGGGAAGCTCACTTGCCAGAAGCGAATTTAAGGAGGAAGAAGCGGCTCAACCACCAAGAAAGGTAGTTAAGGTCAAGCGCTTTGCCGTTAAGCCAATGCCTTTACCTGAAGCCATTGACCAGATGGAGCTTCTGGGGCATGACTTCTTCCTCTTCTTCAATGCTGATAGTGAGGAGCTTAACCTGCTATATCGGCGGAAGGATGGCAACTACGGTCTGATTGAGCCTGAGCTGGGGTGAAAACCTGAGGCTAGTTTTTTTATCTGCCTTTATGATATAATACAGCCAATGCGAAGAAACCTGTTCCTATATCTGGCTCTGACTTGCTTTCTTGCCCTTATCGTTATATTTTTTGTTGATGGCTATATGGGTATCTATGATACCACATATATAACCGTCGGCGAGCAGGAACAGATAATAGAGCCTGATTACTGGTTGCAACAGTATCCACCCGGAGTCGAAATGACCTATTACATAGGGGCACAGTGGGGGCAGAAATTATTCTTCCGTTACGAAATTGATAACCGCCGCTTTTCTTCCTACTCCACTCTGGTTCAGGCATCACTGTGGCAGGAGGACGAAAAGCTCCTTGACCTGTTTTCTGAAGAGCAATCCATAGAGCCGTTTGACACGGCAACCATGGAATGGGAACTATCAACCGAGGATTTAGAAAAGCCTGTGCCTGGTACATCTACCCAGTATACAGTAAAAATTAGCTACGGAGAGGTGACAAGAAGGATAATCGTGGATTTCTATTATCCTGAGGAGTATCCGGTACCACGGGAAACAGCACCACCGGAAAAGTTATAGTAGGTTGAAAAGATGAGGACTTATATTTTATACGGTTTCGGCATATTGTTGTGTGTCGCCGGCATAGGCTATCTAGCGGTAGAGTATGTGAAATACATTTCCGAGCCGGGGAGGCTGGTTTGCCTCATTCTGATAGTGGGCATGTTCGGTTTCCTGGGGAAATACTTAGAAAAAATGGGCTGGTGAATATATGATGATAGGTCTAGCTATATTTCTAGCGGTACTTCTAATACTGGCTCTTATCGGCTGGATAATCTACCGGGCAGCCAAGATAAAGGCGATTAAAGCCCATGTAGTGATGTATTGGCTTTCCGCCCTTTCTGGCTTATTTACCCTCGCCTTTTTCCTGACTATGGACATAGAGAGAATAATTAAGATATTAGTTTGCATTGTCCTAGGTGCTGTCTTTATCTTCCTGGCAGCCTATCTACAACGGCGGAGGCAACCAGAGCGAAAGCAAGCGAGACGCCGTTCTTAACCTTCCTCATTAGCCGCTGTTGCCTATGGCAGGGGAGCTAAAATACCCTATTTCCAATACCTCTAGGGGCTGGGTAGGAGTATTGGGCTCGAATTCCGGACTACTGCAGACCACCCTGCCCCAGCCTTCAGCCCAAGAAGCCGAGAGGCTATTGGGCGATAGGGTGAAGGATGCCACCTGGTCTGCCGACTTCTTTGCTGACCTCCTCAAGCGCCTCAGGGCTTATTTTGCCGGTCAGCGGCTAACCTTTCCCGATAAGCTTGACCTTTCCCCAGCGACCGTCTTTCAGCGCCAGGTATGGCAGCTCACCAGACTTATCCCCTATGGTGAGACCAGGAGCTATACCTGGGTAGCTGAGCAGCTGGGCAAAGACGGGGCGGTGCGGGCAGTGGGACAGGCTCTAGCCAGAAACTCCCTACCCATTATCATTCCCTGTCACCGGGTGGTAACCAGCCATGGCAAACTTGGTGGCTACAGCGGTGGGGTGGAAATAAAAAGGCGGCTTCTCCGCCTGGAAGCCTTGAGCCGCCTTTCCGTGAACCATTAGTCTATGTTAACGGTAAATACCTTCGTCTCACTTATGCCGCCGCCTGCCCACGGCTGCTTATAGACCAGGGTTATCTCGGTTTCCCCGGCTTTGAGCGCCTTGAAGCGGAAATACTCAATGCCGCCGGCACCGACCAGACCCTCTTCTGCCTCTTCACTTGGCTCATATTCACTCTGACCACCCACAAGTTCTAGCATAGTCTCATCATAGCTTGCCTGCCAGCTATAGCCGGTGGTGATATTAGAGCCAAGGGCAATAACAAATTCCTGGTCAACGTCAATGTTTATCGTCTGCCCGACATCTTGGTAAGTCTCAACCTCCCCCACGCACCCCACCACTAAACAAATGATTAATACTGCCCCTAACAATGCCGCCGTGTCCAATATCAAAAGTCTCTTCACCAAATCCTCCTAATTATCAGCTATCCACTATATTATAACGGAAATAAAGGGAAAAGGTTAGGTCAAGAGGTCATTTGCCGGCTGCTGGCTACTTACGCCAAGGAAGCTCGGCGTCAGATAATTTAGCCCGGTGGCGGCTTGGCTTGGTGCCAAACCTATCTCTAATTCTTATGTTTAAGAAATCCTCTTCGTATTTCTCAATCAGTCCTTCACCAGCGAAGCTATAGTATCTATTCTCACCGATGATGATATGGTCCAATACCTTTATCTGCATAATGTTCCCGGCGAAGACCAAATCTCTGGTTACCTCGTTATCATACCGGCTGGGCTCGGGGTCGCCGGAGGGGTGGTTGTGGACAAAAATCAGCGAGGCAGCATCATGTTTAATGGCTCCCCTCATGATTTCCCGGGGATAAATAGAGCTGACATTAATCGTCCCCCCAAAAAGGTCGGCAATGTCAATAATCTGGTTTTGAGTATTTAAGTAAATAACCTTGAATAACTCCTTCTTGAGGTCTCGCATCGAGTGATAGAGATAATCAAAAATCTCTTTGGCTGATTTATAGACCGGCTTATCAATAATTCTTTGTTTGAGAAACTCCTCGGCTACTTCCGACACCAACTTGATGCCGAAGGCACTATGAGGACCAATGCCATCTATCTGCTGTAGCTCTTCAGGAGAAGCTGAGAGGGCGCCCCTCAGGGTTTTGAATCTCTTAATGACCTCTTTCGCCTGCTGTTTACAGTCCTTGCGCGGTGAGCCTAAGGTCAGCAGCTCAATGATTTCATAGTCATGAAACCCGGCAAGCCCTGACTTGATGAACCTCTCCCGCAG
>CAZHLO010000106.1:0-4233 GCA_964533385.1 uncultured Dehalococcoidales bacterium
GGGGGTAAAGGGGGATTGGGCAATGCCCGCTTTGCTACCTCTACCAATCAAGCCCCTCAGATTGCTGAGAAGGGGGAGGCTGGTGAGGAGAATTCCATAATTCTGGAACTCAAACTCATTGCCGATGTCGGCCTTATCGGTTATCCCAATGTGGGCAAATCTACCTTACTGGCGGCGGTTTCCGCCGCCAAGCCCAAGATAGCCAGCTACCCCTTCACCACCCGTGAGCCGGTTTTAGGTGTGGTTGAGGTAGGTCAGCGGAGCTTTGTTTTGGCTGAGATTCCCGGACTGATAGATGGCGCTCATCTGGGACGGGGGCTGGGGCACGATTTCCTGCGCCATATTGTGCGTACTCGTGTGCTTATCCACCTGATAGATGGCAGCTCTTCGGCTCCGGTGGAAGACATGGTGCGGGTAAACACCGAGCTCAGCTTGTTTGACTCAGCTCTGGCTCAAAAGCCGCAGCTGGTGGTGGTAAATAAGATTGATCTGCCCGAGGTCAGGGCTCGGCTGGCTGAGCTCAAGGATAGCTTTACCGCCATCGGAAGCAGAGCCCTCTTTGTATCCGCGGCTACGGGTGAGGGCATCCCCGAGCTTATGGCGGAAACTATGACAATGCTTCAGTCAGCGCCTAAGCCTGAGTTGGGCAAGGTAAGGAAGATTTTCCGTCCCCAGCCCAGGCTTTAGTCAATTTGGAATAGGAGAAGAATGAATATCGGCGTATTGGGGGGGACCTTCGACCCCATTCATGTCGGGCATCTTCTGGTGGCTGAGGAGGCAAGAGCCAGGCTAAATCTTGCTGAAGTTCTATTTGTGCCCGCCGGTCAGCCGTGGCTAAGGCTCAATAACGCTATCTCGCCGGCGGAGCATCGGGTGGAGATGGTGCGCCTGGCTATTGCTGGTAAGCCCTACTTCAAACTATCTACTATGGAGATGGAGCGAACTGGTCCCACCTATACCGTTGACACTATGGCTGAGCTTCAAGCCCAGCTTAATGCCGGGGATGAGCTATTCTTCATTTTGGGCTGGGACAATCTAAATCAGCTTCCTCAGTGGCGGGAGCCATCACGGCTGATAAAATTGTGCCGCCTGGTGGCTGTCCCCCGGGTGGACTATCCCGTGCCCGACCTTGGCTCTCTGGAAGCGGTTATGCCTGGCTTATCTCAGCGGGTTATCCTGCTCGATGAACCACATATAGATATCAGCGCCTCAGAAATCAGAGACCGGGTTGCCCGGGGTCTATCCATTCACCAGCTCGTCCCCGCGCCAGTAGAGAGGTATATCAAGCAGCACCGGCTATATGTAAGAGAGTAAACTTCTAAATATCCAGGTTCTTGACATTCCGGGCGTGGGCCTGGATGAAGGCTTTACGCGGTGGCACTTCATCCCCCATCAGGACATGGAAGACGCGGTCGGCTTTGGCGGCATCATCTACGCTTACTTCCAGCAGAGTGCGGGTGGCTGGGTTCATTGTCGTTTCCCATAATTGCTCGGCGGTCATCTCCCCCAGACCTTTATAGCGCTGGACTTCCACCTTCTTGCTTTCTTTTAGCTTGGCTAAAGCCCCCTCCTTTTCCTGCTCCGAATAAACCCACTGTTCGAGTTTGCCCGATTTAATGCGGTAGAGGGGGGGCTGGGCAATATAGAGGTGCTGATTATTGATTAGCTCCACCATGTGCCGGTAGAAGAAGGTAAGCAGCAGGGTGCGGATGTGGGAGCCATCAACATCAGCATCGGTCATCAGGATAACCCGGTGATAGCGGAGCTTGGACAGGTCAAACTCATCGTCGATGCCGGCTCCGAGGGCGGTGATAATTGCCCGGATTTCTTCGTGAGACAGCATCTTATCCGGCGGCGCCTTTTCCACATTGAGGATTTTGCCCCTTAGGGGCAAAATCGCCTGGAAGCGACGATTCCTTCCCTCCTTGGCTGAACCACCGGCTGAAGGTCCCTCTACTATATACAATTCACAGAGGGAGGGCTCTTTCTCGGAGCAGTCAGCCAGTTTCCCGGGCAGGGTGCCAGTCTCCAGGCTTCCCCTCTTGACAATTAAATCTCGAGCCTTGCGGGCAGCCTCTCTGCCCTTGGCGGCGAGGAGGCACTTTTCTACGATTCTTCTGGCATCATCAGGGTGCTCCTCGAGGTAGAGAGCCAGACCTTCCCCCACCACCCCCTCCACCTGGCTCTTTACTTCGGCATTGCCCAGCTTGGCTTTAGTCTGTCCCTCGAACTGAGGTTCGGCGAGTTTAACGCTGATAATAGAGGTAAGGCCTTCTCTGACGTCATCCCCTATCAGGTTGGGCTCATCCTCTTTTAGAAGCTTGTTCTTACGGGCATAGTCATTAAGAACCCGGGTTAGTGCTGAGCGGAAGCCGGTAAGGTGGGTGCCTCCATCCACGGTATTAACACAATTGGCAAAGCTAAAGGAGGACTCAGAAAAGCCATCATTATATTGAAGGGCAGCCTCGACTACGGTGCTGTCCACCATTTTAGAGATATAAATAGGTCGGCGGTGGCGAACCAGCCGGTTTCGGTTAAGGTGGCGGACAAATCCAGTAATTCCACCCTCAAAGTAGAAGGTCTTTTCCCGATCCTTCCTTTCGTCATTAATATATATTTCTAGTCCCTTGTTCAGATAGGCTAGCTCTCGCAGATGCTCGCAGATAGTATTAAAATCGCATTCGACCTTACCGAATATCTCCTTATCAGGCAGGAAGGCGATGATGGTGCCGGTATCACGGGACTCCCCAACTTCTTCCACCGCTCCACAGGGTACGCCTTGCCGGTATTCCTGTTGGTATAGTTTGCCATCACGCTTGACATTAACCTTAAGCCAGGAGGAAAGGGCATTTACCGCTGAGGCGCCTACGCCATGTAACCCCCCCGATACCTGATAGGTATGACCACCAAATTTTGCCCCGGCGTGGAGGACAGTCATCACTGTTTCCAGGGCGGACATGTTGGTGGTGGGGTGAATGTCCACCGGAATGCCCCGCCCATTATCTTCAACCTTGACCGTGTTATCCGGGCAAAGGGTGACCGAGATTTTGTTGCAGCAGCCAGCCATAGCCTCGTCAATGCTGTTGTAGGTAATTTCATATACCAGGTGGTGCAATCCTCTCTGGTCAGTGCTGCCAATATACATGCCTGGACGCCGGCGTACCGCCTCTCGCCCCTCTAGAACCTGAATATCCTCTGCCGTATACTCATTATTTACCGGCTCTGGTGACGGCATATCCTGTGTCATAAGCGTTGTTCACTCCTTATTAGAGATGAGGAGACAAAGAAAGTGGAATAGACTGTTTAGTAGAGATGTTGATACCAAAGTAGCTTCTGGCTACAGAGGAGGCAATTTCAAACGATAACAAGAAAGCCATTAATAGTATTATAGCACAATTTAGCTGTGGGGTGAAGCTGGGTTGGCTACTTTAGTAGCCCTTGTAGCTCATTAATAGGGAGAGTCTTCTGCTCGGCGCTGGTCATATCCCGCAGTATTACCGTCCCCGTTTTTACCTCTTGCTCGCCGATAATTACTGCATAGCGAGCGCCAAGGCTATTTGCCTGCCTTAATTGAGCCTTGAGGCTCTTACCGCCCAGGGCTTCTATTACACCAGTGCCCGCCCGCCTCAGGGTGGAGGCTAGTTTTATCGCTCCATCTTTAGCCTCATCGCCCACATAGGCAATAAATATCTGGGGCTTGGGCAGGGGTGGGACGGTAACCTTCTGCTTCTTTAGATTGAGTATAATTCGCTCAATGCCGGCAGCAAAGCCGAGAGCCGGGGTCGGCTTACCCCCCAGCTCCTCAATCAGGTCATCATACCGCCCCCCACCCACCAGGGTGCTCTGGGCGCCTCCTCCCTTGGGCTGAATTTCGAATACCGTCCTGGTGTAGTAGTCCAGCCCCCGAACCAGATGATGATTTACCACAAAGGGAAGGTCAAGCAGTTCCAGGTATCTCTTCAGCCGGCGGAAGTGGTCAGCACATTCCGGGCAGAGGTAGTCTGTGCTTTTAGGGGCGGAGTCGGCTAGTTGCTGGCAGGAGGGCTTCTTACAATCAAGCAGGCGCAATGGGTTTATCTTCAGCCTGGTCTTGCAGTCGGGGCAAAGCTCCTGGGTATAATCGGCATAATAATCCTTCAGGGCAGCTATATAGTTCGGGCGGCACTTTTTGCAGCCGATGCTATTTAGTTGCAGGGTCATCTGGCGAAGGTTTACCGAAGAAAGGAATCGCCA
>CAZHLO010000107.1:0-4228 GCA_964533385.1 uncultured Dehalococcoidales bacterium
CCATATCAGCACCAGGCGGATTACATTCATTCCCCATTCTTCAAGGGGGTCGAGCAGCGAGGCATCGGTAAAAGGTATGAACGGAGGGACCTTGCTGTTGCCTGCCACGTTCACGCCACGCAGGATAACCACCCGCCCCAGCTCATCCTTGAACCACCGCCCCTCGGTGTGGAGCGGATTTTTACTCATTTCTCGCCTCCTTTATAGCAGCGCTAACAGTGATGTTATCTACTATCCCGGGAGTATAATGGTAGCCCTAACCCCTGATTATTTGTCTTGCTCAAATATTTCCAGCCCGTATAGAGTAGCTAAATTAATAAATTGTTTTCTAAAATCCCCATAGCAGGTTACCAAGTGCCATTTAAATAACTCAAAATGATATCTCTCCAGTATCTTTTCCGCTTCAACCCCTGCTGCCAGTTTAGTCCTGCAGCCTTTATCCTGTTCTACATTTGCTATTGTTTTGCCTTGATGTATGGCGAAGGCTTTGTCAAGGCTTACCTTCACCGTGGTCACAGTCTCCCCTAATGGCATCAGCGATTGCACCGCAGCTCCTCTACGGTCTTCAGCGTGGGAACGGATAATATAGGGATTGGAACGCCCATCTGATCCATAGACCTTGTTCGTAGCAACACAATGGACATAGATGATTTGATTCGTGGCAACATCAATAACAGGGTCTGAAATATAGCCCGGTCTGCCAGTTAAATACTGTATTAACATTTGAGTTATTGCTGACTCCAAATCAGCCTCGCAAACTCCGGGTATTCCGTCGTTGTTTAATTGAAACCAGGAAAGGCAGGGGTAGGCTGGTAGCTTATGTTCATAACACAGAGAAAGGCAATCAACTGTGCACGCATCAGCATTCTTATCACCCATAGCTTTTTTAATAGCTAAAAATAGTTTTGCTGATTTCAAAATCTCGTCCTCGCTCGGCTCAACTACTTTTACTGCCTCCTTTATCCATTTTGTCTTGATTTTCTCCGCTTCACTTACATCAACTCCCCGGTAGTAAGAATTTATCTCCTCAGATTTCATCTGCAATACTTCTGTTCCAAAGATTTCTTTTATTTTATTTATCACGTAACTATTCACAAAGAAGCCTTCTTCATCAAAAACCGCCAGAATCCGCGAATTTTTCATCTTCTTCATAACCGGAAACAACTTCACTCCATTCACTATATCCTCAAAATTAGAAGAGGCAATCGAAACAACGGGAAGTTTTTCTCTCTTAATTAAAGAATGAGTGTTGATAAGCCCTCCTGAGCCTGAAAAAAGCTCATCGGCAACAATAACGGGATGATAATTTATAGCCATAAGTTCAGGAATCCCGGTCCATAAGGTGGTTAAGTAGACCAGATATCCATCATAATTTGCTTTTTCGGCATCAAGCATCTTTCTGGCTTCTTCAGGTGAATAAAGAATGGCCTTTGAAAATTCAATCTCAGGAATATTTTCTTCCAGTCTAGATACTATCTCCTCGCTTCTTCTTTTATAGTCATAATCTACATGTGGCCAGCCGGGTTCACCTTGTTTCAAGGCTGGAAAAATAACTTTAACCTTAGCTTTCACGTAGCCCTCTTAGAAGAAATGAAGTCCTGCACCTGGCAATCAATATTACCTAATGATAATATCATAAATCCTGCACTACGTAGTATCAAGATTCTTACACTTATTTGTGTAGGCAGGGCAACTATTTGTTATTGATAGATAGTTGGTTTCACAGCTCGCATCGGCTACAATAGTCCTGGACTGGAGGTGAAAGGGGCAATGGATAGAGTTAAGAATAGTCTGGGCATCTGGGCTTTCGGCTCCCTGGCTACCCGGTTCCTTCCCCGGGGATACCACCCTGAGGCGGAGAAACTGAGCATGGTGCCGAGGGTGGAGCGGATAGTTGCCGGGCTCGGCAGTCTCGTGGATGGCTATGAATTTCACTATCCCGGCGAAATAAACGAGGCGAATGTGGCTGAGCTGCAGCGGGTATTGGGAGACAGGGACATCTATGCTGTTGCCAGCGGATTGCATACCGACCCCCGGTTCGCCCAGGGAGCCTTTACCCACCCCGATAAACGGACAAGAAAAGCTGCCCTGACCCGCACCAGGAAGGCTATTGACCTCGCTGCCGGTATCGGAGCGAAGTTTATTATCTGGCCCGGCGGTGAAGGCTATAACTATCCCTTCCAGGCGGATTATCGGCGCATCTGGGGTGACTTTATTGCCTGTCTGGCTGAGTCGGTGGAGCACGCCAACAATAAAGGGGTTACCGTCCTCCTGGAGCACAAGAGTAGCGAGCCAGCGATGAAGGTGTTGATGCGCAACATCGGCATGACCATTTTTGTCATCCGCAAGCTGGAAAGAATGGGCGTCGATACCAGCCGGGTGAAGGTAAACATGGACTGGCAGCACCTTATAATGAATGGCGAGTCGCTGGCGGAGTATGCTGCCTTGTTGCACCAGGAAGACCTGCTGGGACACCAGCACGGCAATAGTGGCTGGGGGATTTTTGATGATGATAATATAGTGGGCGCTACGCGCTTTATGGAAACGCTGGAGCTTGCCATAGAACTGAGGCGCATTAATTACGGCAGCAAGGGGGAAAGGGTGGGATTTGATATATTCCCTTACACTGAGGAGACCATTGAGGAAGTCAGGCAGTGCGTGCTCCAGTGGGAGTTTATCAACAGCCTGGCGGCAAAAGTAGACCAGGACGCCCTCTCTCGGGCTCGGGAAAAGAAGGATGCCATTAAGGGGCTGGCGGTTATTTTTGAAGCCCTGGGCTTGAATCGGAAATTTGTAGCCGCCGCTATGCAGAGCCGTGAGCGGTCAGCATAGACCGGGAATATGTTAAAAGTCTTCTTATGACCGGACCTGTGGAATACCTTATCGGCATTGATATTGGCACCACTGGAGCCAAGACCTGTGTTTTCAACACTGCGGGTCAGGCGGTTACCAGCGCCTTCTGCCCCTACGAAACGAAACATCCCCAATTGCGCTGGGCGGAACAAAGCCCTTCCGACTGGTGGCGGGCTACGGTGTCTTCCCTGAGGGAGGTCATGGCGGGGATTTCCCCGCAAAGCATCAAAGGCATAGGCATATCGGGACAGATGCACGGTCTGGTGCTGCTGGATAGGGACCATCAGGTGTTGCGCCCCGCCATTATCTGGTCGGACCAGCGCACTGACGAGCAATGTCGCTGGATTACGGAAAAGGTTGGTAAAGATAAGCTGATAGAGCTGGCTTGCAATCCAGCGCTGCCGGGCTTTACCGCTCCCAAGCTTCTCTGGGTCAGGGATAACGAGCCCCAGGTTTACCGCAAGATTTCCACTTTGCTGCTGCCCAAGGACTATATCCGCTTCCGCCTCAGCGGTGAGTTGATGACTGAAATATCTGATGCTGCCGGCTCGCTGTTTTTTGATGTTGTAAAGCGAAGGTGGTCAGGGACAATTTTGAGCTCACTGGGCATACCCCGGGAGTGGCTGCCGCCCTGTGTAGAGTCTGTTGACATCTGCGGACGGCTTACCAGGGACGCTGCTGAGGCAGCCAACCTCAGAGAAGGGATACCCGTAGTTGGCGGAGGTGCTGATAATGCCTGTGCTGCTGTTGGCAACGGCATTGTTACCGAGGGGCTGGCATCTTCCAGCATCGGCACCTCGGGAGTAGTTTTTGCCCATTCCGACTCGCTAAAATGTGACCCTCAGCACAGAATTCATACCTTCAACCATTCAGTGCCCTTCAAGTGGTACCTGATGGGTGTTATGCAGGCTGCCGGTCTTTCCCTGCGCTGGCTGCGGGATAACTTCTTCGCCCGGGAAAGGAAGAGGGAAGAGCGTGCCCACCGGGATGTCTATGAGTTGATGACCGAGGAGGCAGCCCAGGCGCCGCCGGGATGCCAGGGACTTATCTTCCTTCCCTATCTTCAGGGTGAGCGCACTCCCCACCTTGACCCCTATGCCCGGGGTGTCTTCTTCGGCATCACCCCCCACCACCGCCGTGCCCATATCATCCGGGCTGTTATGGAGGGGGTGGCTTATGGGCTTAAGGATTCCCTGGACATTATTGAGGAGCAGCAGTTACGAGTTGTTCAGGTGAGGCTCGCCGGTGGCGGGGCACGAAGTGCGCTGTGGCGGCAAATTCAAGCCGATGTCTTTGGCAGGGAGGTTGTTACTACCGGGATTGAAGATGCCGCAGCCTTTGGCGCTGCCCTGTTAGCCGGGGTTGGTGTCGGGGT
>CAZHLO010000108.1:0-3344 GCA_964533385.1 uncultured Dehalococcoidales bacterium
GGGCTAGGCATCAAAGCTAGCCACCGGCGGTGGCTGGCGCTTGTGCTCAGTGGCGGCTATCATGGACTCTAACTTCTTTTTTAGTTCCGCCGGTGCCTCACCGGTAGCCAGATAGCGGTCAAGCTCATTATAGCTCAAGCCCAGCTCTCCTTCATCGGTCTGCCCCTCCCATAAGTCGGCGGAAGGGGGCTTATCTATAATCTCTTGGGGAATGCCCAGAGATTTGGCTAACTCTTTTACCTGTCCTTTGAGCATATTGCCCAGCGGTTGAATATCCACCCCGCCATCACCATATTTGGTAAAGTAGCCCACAGCCAGCTCATCCCGATTACCCGCCCCGACCACCATATATTTAAGCCGGTTGGCAAAGTAGTAGAGGGTAAGCATTCTCAGCCTCGCTTTGATATTGGCTTTAGCCAGGCGGCTGACATCAGAGGCTGCCTTGTCATTAGGCAATACCTTGAGCAGGGCATCAAAAGCGCTATCAAGAACAACCATCCTGGTGGGGATAGAAAACTTTTCTGCCACTGCCCGGGCATGCTCTATATCCTCCTTGTTGCTGTAGCAAGGCATAATCACTGCCAGCATGTTTTTAGGAAAGGCACGCTGGCAGAGAACCGCCACGACTGAGGAATCAACTCCACCACTTAAGCCCACTACCACTCCCTTACATCCGGCAGCTACTACCTTGTCTCTTATCCACAAAACCAGCTTCTTAGCTAACTGCTCTGAGTTCATAGTTATCAGTTGTTGCTCCAGGTTGCCAGTAGTATACTACTCTGTAGCTATCCGGTCAAAGGTTTAACATGCCAGCCGCCGACCTTATTCTGAAGAATGCTAATGTGATAACTATGGACCCCGATTGCCCCACTGCTGAGCTTGTGGCTATCAAAGGTAATCGGATTTTGCTGGTTGCCACCAGTGAGGAGCTGGAGCTGGTGAGGGGGGCAAAGAGCAAAATAATTGACTGCCAGGGCAGGACGGTTGTGCCCGGTTTCAACGATGCTCACTGCCATATTTTCTCCTTCCTGCGAAAGCTGCGCAGCCTTGACCTTAGTCCGTCATCGGTCAGGTCTATTGCTGACATAAAGGCAGCTATCCACCGCCGAGCCCGGAGTCTCCCCCCGGGCAACTGGCTTCTCGGCGAAGGTTACGATAAGTTTTATCTTGCTGAGAAACGCCATCCGACTCGCTGGGATATAGATGAAGTAGCCCCTTACCACCCGGTTGTTCTGTCCCACCGCTCCCTGCATGCCTGTGTCCTCAATAGTCTGGCGCTCTCCCTGGCTGGCATCACCAGGGAGACGCCGGAACCACCCGGCGCGATTATTGATAGAGACCTTAGTACCGGAGAGCCAAGCGGTCTTCTTTTTGAGATGCTGGGCTATATCCGGCGGGAGGTATTACCCCCGCTATCCGAGGAGGAGCTGGCTGAAGGAATAGCCTTGGTCAGCAGGCATTATCTGTCTATGGGTATTACCTCGCTACAGGAGGCTTCAGCCTCCAATGATTGGGGTCGGTGGCAGACCCTTAAGCGGTTTAAGCAGAGCGGTAAGCTTGAGAGCCGGGTGTCTATGATGTTTGGTTTTGAAGCTTTAAGCCAGTTCCAGGAGGTAGGTCTGGCTTTTGGCTCGGGCGATAGCCAGTTACGCCTGGGTGGGGTGAAGTTCATGCCGAACGAGACCAGGGGGAAATTACAGCCGCCACAGCCTGAGTTAAACCAGCAGGCTTTTAGTGCTCACTGGGCTGGATTTCAGCTAGCCATCCATTGCGTTGAGCCGGGCACGGTGGAGGCAGCCATCGCTACCTTAGAATATATCAGTCGCCAGTCACCTTTGGCGGGGCGGCGCCACCGCCTGGAGCATTGCTCCGAGTGCCCGCCCCGGTTGCTTAAGCGGCTGAGAAAGCTTGAAGCGATGGTGGTTACCCAGCCCCCCTTTCTCTACTATAGTGGTGAGAGATATCTAGCCACCCTCCCCCCCGAACGGCAAAAGTGGCTGTACCGGATTAAGTCACTCTTCGACGCTGGTTTAATGGTCGCCGGTAGCTCAGATTCCCCGGTGGCTTCGGATAACCCCCTGCTTGGCATCTATACCGCCGTCACCCGGCGGGCGGAATCAGGGCAGGAGCTATTACTTCAGGAGCGTATCTCGGCTAAACAGGCACTGGCAATGTATACCGTAAATGCCGCCTACGCCTCGTTTAAAGAAGGAGTAAAAGGCTCTATCGCTCCGGGTAAGCTAGCTGATTTGGTGGTATTAAGCGATGACCCGGTTAAAATGCCTCCGGAGCAAATCAAGAATATTCGGGTGGAAATGACCATTATTGACGGCAGGGTAGAATGGGAGGCTTGACTCGCGGGCAAGTTAAACCTAAACTTCTTAATTGAGGAGGCTATGTCAGCAGCTATTCCCACACGGACCGGTATTGCCAATCTGCCCCTTCATTATGGCAAAGTACCTCCCTGGCTCTTTGACCGCATGGTCAAGCTGGCTAGAGAGATTACCATTGCCATTATCGCCGATTTTGGTGCTGAGGAGATGTTGCGGCGGCTTTCTCACCCTTACTGGTTTCAAGCCTTCGGCTGCATTCTGGGCTATGACTGGCACTCCAGTGGCGTTACTACTACCCTGTGTGGTGCGCTCAAGGAAGGGCTAAAGGGACTGGAACCAGACCTGGGCTTGTTTGTTGCTGGCGGCAAGGGCAAGACCTCACGGCGAACGCCGGAGGAGATAGAACGCTGGGGAAATTCCCTTTCCCTCAACCCGGTGCCACTGGTATATGCCAGTCGGATGTCAGCCAAGGTAGATAACTCGGCGGTTCAGGATGGCTATCAGCTCTATCACCACAGCTTTCTGTTTACCAAAAGAGGCTCGTGGGCGGTTATCCAGCAGGGGATGAACGAGACTAACCGCTATGCCCGCCGCTACCACTGGCTGGGGGAGCAGGTTGCTAGCTTTGTCAACGAGCCCCACTCGGCGGTTCTCTCTGAGGCAAGAGGACAGGCGCTGAACCTGGTCGCTCATGAAAGCAACCCCGCCCGTACCACCATCACCGAGATAGCCACCGAGCAAAAGCCGGAAGCTCTCTTGTCTGACCTCAAGAAGCTGAAGACCCTTACCCTACCTCCCCACCACTATCTCACCACCCGCGACCTCCACCCCGATAGTATAAGTCGGATTTTGCTTAGCACCTACGAGCGCCAGCCCAAAGATTTTGAGCAGTTATTAGGGCTGCAGGGGGTTGGTGCCAAGACCATCCGTGCCCTGAGCCTTATTTCTGAGCTTATTTACGGGGTAGCCCCCAGCTACCGCGACCCTGCCCGCTACAGCTTCGCCCACGGT
>CAZHLO010000108.1:3354-4213 GCA_964533385.1 uncultured Dehalococcoidales bacterium
CGGCATCCCCTACCCCGTAGATAGAAAGACCTATGACCAGTCAATTGAGCTATTGCGCAAAGCCATAAGCAAAACCAAACTGGGGATTAGAGAGAAGAATGAGGCGATGGGTAGGTTAAATAGATTGGTGGTTAGAAAGTAACTTAAGACTTAGCCCTGCTCTTGGAAAATAGCAACCCTCCCCCCACCCCGCCCATAATTACCGCCAGCCCGGTGGTTATCAGGGCACAGAATAGGGCGGCATCGTAGAAGAAGCCCTCGGGGAATAGCATTATCAGGTAGTCTTTAGTCGGGTCAAGCTGCCAGAACTCGTTGGAGAAGAAGATAGTATGAAACTGCCAGAAGAGCTGGTCAAAGCTCAATAGTGTCCCCAGCCCCAGAGCCAGCATCAGGGCTAGAGTTAAGCCACCCCCACCAATCACCCCCCACGCCAGCCGCCGCCAGTAGCTTCTCTTTCGCCAGAAAAGGCAGATGCCGGCATAAGCCAGAACATAAACCAACGTCCCGAGCAAGACCCAGTAATCCAGCCAGATAAGCCCCTTGACATCTTTGAGGTGAATAGTCTCACGCTGGTTAAACAGTTCAAACGGCTCGCCGTCTTTTATCACGGTAAGGCTGATGTACTCCTCATCGGAGTTGAAATAGCCAATCAGCCCACTGGCTGCCTTCTCCAGCTCCGAATCAGCCAAACCGGTAGCCTGGCTGATATTGTATTTCTCAAAGCCGTATTTATATAGCCAGTGGCTATTGGCTGCCCAGCCCAGGCTGGCGGTTAATAGTAATACGGGCAGGCATAATATAAATAGCCATTTAGCTATAATACCTAAAATCCTCATTTTTGTCTCTTAAGATTTTACAC
>CAZHLO010000109.1:0-4199 GCA_964533385.1 uncultured Dehalococcoidales bacterium
TAGGGCTTCCGCCCCCAGTTTCTGCAGCCTCGCCCGGGGTCGCTCAGAAAGAGGTAAATCATGATTAGTGAACGATTTCTTCACCAGCCTCGCCTCCATAGCCGATTGGTATTACCGAGCGACATATTCCCGCCACAAACTGTCCAGACCATCCATATCAAAGCCATAAACCTTTTCCAGGGCAGCGTCGTAGCCGCTACCTTCCTTGAAGGTATTCAGTAGCTCAAGCATCTTGGCTTGTCCATAACTAGCGATAAGAAATTCAACCAGACTGTAGCTCTGAGCATAGGAAAGAAGGGCTTTATCAACATAAGCGGAAAAGGGGCTGGAAAGGCTCTGCACCGAGATAAGGCTATCCTCAGCTATCGCCTGCTCAAGAGAATCGGCGAATGCTGAACCCAGCTCCCCCTCATTGTACATGGCTAGACCCTCGTCAAGCCAGAGAGGCAGGTCATTATAGGGATTAAGGGTCACCTGATTGATAACCAGGTGCGTCAGTTCATGGGCAATTGTCCTCTTGCCCCAGCTTATATTACTTGAAGATATGCCAATAGCTATAATACCTTGTCTGGTAAAGGCTACCCCCCCTGTCCACTCCTGAGGATAAATCATCGCCCCCCTCAAATCATCAGAGGTGGCGTAGATATAAAGCTTGACCGGTTTCTCCAGCTCGGCGCCGGTATCTTCAGCCAGCCTTTCCAGTGCCTGCTGGGTCGCTGTCATTAGCTCCTGGGCAAAGGAATCATCCCCATCATACCAATAAATGGTTACCTTCCCCTCGATTAAGCTGCGCCATGAATAGCGAAGGTCATCAAACTGGACTGGCGCTGGAACAGTTTCCACCTTGTTGCCGCTGGCATCCTCCACCTTCCACCAATATTCCACGCTGGAGCCGGGCGGTAACCCACCAACCATTACCATCTCCAGAGTCCAACTGACATCAACAGTAGTATCGGGCACAAATTCAATGTAGGCTTCGCTGGTAACTTCAGCAAAGCTCACACACTCAACGGCATAGCACAGGCGAATATCAGTGATATTGACATCGCTCCGGGCGGAAAGATTAAAGTTGAGCCGATAAGGAAACTCGGCTTCAGCCGAGCTATCCAGTACGGCTAATTCACCCTGGGCTCGAACCAGAGGGGGGCTTAATATAGCCAGGAGTAAACAGACGGCTAAGGCTAATACACTAATCTTCTTAATCATTCTTTCAACCTAACTTTTACTTCCCACCCGCCCAAAAAACTTTGTTTTGGCGGGGTAAGAAGCCTATGAGGGTGGGCTAGGGTAGGAAAAGAGACCTGAAAACACCCTCAAAGACAAAGCCCCTTTTCATTCCTTTTCACCCAACCTAGACCTGAGATAGGCGGATATAAAATCGTCCAGTTCCCCATCCAACACGGCCTCGGTATCGCTGGTCTGGTAATCAGTCCGGTGGTCCTTCACCATTTTGTAGGGATGGAGGACGTAACTCCTAATCTGGTTGCCCCAGCCGGCGGCAATGCGCTTCCCCTTGAGCCTAGCCCTCTCTTCAGCCCTCTTGACCAACTCCAACTCCAGAAGGCGAGAGCGAAGTATCTTCAAAGCGATTTCTTTGTTCTGATGCTGAGAGCGCTCGCTCTGGCAGGAAACCACCAGCCCGGTGGGTAGATGGGTCAGCCTGACAGCCGTGCTCGTCTTCTGCATATGCTGTCCTCCCGGTCCGCTGGAGCGAAAGGTATCAATCTTCAAATCACCGGGCTCTATCTTGACATCGACACCGGCTTCAGCCTCAGGCAAGACCTCAACCAGAGCAAAGGAGGTATGCCGAGCATGGTCGGCATCAAAGGGGGAAAGCCTGACCAGCCGATGGACACCGTGCTCCGATTTCAGGTAGCCGGTGGCATAGTCGCCATTAACCCCGATGACGGCGCTCTTTATCCCTGCCTCCTCCCCGGGGGAAACATCCAGTATCTCAGCCTGATAACCACGGCGCTCTGCCCAGCGCAGGTACATCCTCATCAGCATCTGCGCCCAGTCCTGAGACTCGGTGCCCCCAGCCCCGGCATGAATCGAAAGAATAGCATTTCTGGTGTCATACTCCCCGCTAAACGCCACCTCCAATTCCATCTCATCAAGGCTAGAGGCTAATTTATCCACCTCGGACTCAATCTCTGCTTGCATAGAGCTATCCCCAAGTGAAATTAGCTCGGCAATATCAGAGGCTTGTTTCTCCACCCCCCGCCACCGCTCTACCACCTTCTTCTGCTCAGCCAGCTGGCGCATAACATTCTGTGCCTTAACCTGGTCTGACCAAAAGTCAGGCTCAGCCGATTGTTTCTCCAGTCTTGAAATCTCCTTTTCCCTAGCGGCAATGTCAAAGATGCACCATTGCCATAGAGATTCTGGAGCTTAATTCCTTTAGCTTGTCCCTTAACTCCTGCATCTAGTCAAAAAGCCTCCCTTGATAGTCTACTGCCGGCACCACGGTATCCCTTTCCGGCTTTAGATTCCCACCCGCCGCCAGATGAGCCAGACGAGTGGGCTCTGGAATACGAAAGCCGCGGCAGCACTGCATCACCCAGTAGATAGACGCCTGAAGGTCAACCTTATGCCCGATGGAAACATAGATAGGCTGTGTCCCCAGCTTGGTCCGCAAGGCAGCACCAATAGTCTCGCCCCTATCCAGCACCTCGGCATAGCTACCCGGCTCCGCAGCGGGTATCTGGTGGCTGCCGCAAAGTAGTGACTTGGCACAACCAATGGTCGGGGTATCCAGAAAAAGCCCCAGGTGAGAGGCAAGCCCCATACGGCGGGGGTGAGCAATCCCCTGCCCGTCAACCAGGATAAGGTCAGGGGTAATCTCAAGTCGCTCACAGGCAGCCAGAGTTAACGGCGCCTCCCTGAATGACAGCAGACCGGGAACATAAGGAAAGGTAACCTCGCCAGCCACTACTTTTGTTTCCACCAATCTAAGCTGAGGATAGTCTAAGACCACCACTGCCCCGGTAGCTGTTCCCCGGGCTCGGTTTACCGATATATCCACACCGGCAATAAACCGCGGGCTAGCCACCTCATTGCGGCGTAAAACCTGTTTTGCCAGCTTGAGCTGTATATCTAAAGCTTCCGCAGTGCTAACCTGCCAGCTATGCAGGCTATTTACCTTCATAATCCGATTATAGACTTAGCACCGACCTCTTAGCAACATATATGCGGAAACACTGCCTTATTTGATGCCAGGAAAGCGGGTTGGGTTGCGCTCCTGGAGGATATCCTCCATCCGTGTTTGTATTGTTGGTTTGGCAAATTCAAAGTTGGGGAAGATATAAAATTTCTTCTCTCTTATAGCGCCAAAAACAATGTCAGCGAGTTGCTGCGGCGGCATTCCATTATCAATCATCTGCCTGTAGAATTTCACCATGGCCTGGATGTTCGGGTCTGCTATGCCTGTTGCTCCTTCTCCGGGAGCATTCCGCAGTTCTACCGGACGATTACGCTCGGCATCCATTGCTTTTGTTTTTGTGAATAGCGGGCACAGCACAGAGACCCCGATATTGTGCCCCCTCAGTTCCAGCTCACGATAGAGCATTTCGGAGAGTGCCACAACACCATGCTTGGCAACTGCATATGGATTGTACGGGGGAGCGACTAGTCCGGCCCCGCCCGCTGTGTTGACAATATGACACTCAGTGCCCTGCTCAATCATAATGGGTACGAAGAAATGAACACCGTAGATGACTCCCCAGAGGTCTACTCCCAGTGCCCATTGCCAGTCAGCCAGTGTGCTTTCCCAGATGGTTGAATAAATTCCGACACCGGCGTTATTGAACAGTAGATGGACTGCCCCAAAAGTATTCAGTGTTTTTTGGGCAAGTGCTTCAACGTCACCAGCCTTAGAGACGTCGGTTTTTACTACTAGCGTGGGTGCTCCCGTGGCTTTGATGTCCTTTTCGGCTATTTCAAGTGTGTCTTCATTTATACCAGCCAGGACAACCTTCATTCCCTCCTTCGCGCAGCGCTCCGCCAGACCGAAGCCAATGCCGCTGGCGGCGCCGGTAATAACGGCTACCTTATCTTTGAATTCTTTCATATTATTCTCTCCTCTGAGATGGATTGACCTGCCAGTTGTGCAAGCTCTTTACCCTCATAACCAGATTATAGCGACTGGATAGCCTGTCTCTTATACACATCTCCGAGCCCACGAGACAGGCAGAAATCTC
>CAZHLO010000110.1:0-4173 GCA_964533385.1 uncultured Dehalococcoidales bacterium
GGTGTGGGACTTACCGTCTTTAAACGCCTTTTCTACCGGGCAGCCCTCACACAAATTTTCTTTACTTTCATAAATGCGGTAACATTTTTCCCCTAAGTGATCACCAAAAATTCTCCTCACCAGCTCATTCTGATAAATAATGTTATAGTCCTTATCCTGTATGGTGAGGCCATCTTCCATAGCGCTTATTACTGATTGCAGCTTATTCTTCTCGGTTTGAAGCGCCTCTTCCACCTGCTTGCGCTTGTTTTCTGCCTTCTCAAGTTCGGCTATGCGTAAACGTAGGGCGCCTAGTTCCCCAAGAAGCTGTTCCTTTGTTATATCCGCGATTCTCATTTTTCACCTCAGGAGAAGACTGACTTAGATAACCTTTTTATGGTTCTCAATTGGCTAGCTCTATTTATCTGATTAGCCTCGGCTTTCAATTTACCTATTTCATCTTCAGTAAACAGCCTCCACCCCCTCCTATCCCTGTGTTCAGCTTCACTGAAGATACCTTCCTTAAGCCAACGAAAGAGGGTGGCTCTGCTTATGCCAACGATTCGGCAGACCTCAGCGGTTCGGTAATAGGTTTGACCACTTACTGTTACCGGCATATCTGTGAACTCCCGATACTTCTGATACTTCTCAAGTATACTTATACTCTAAAGCATGATAGCTACTCGGTAAATCACCCATTAGTAATATTTACCTCGTACTTTCGTAGTCAGACTAAAGTCCTATTGCTGCTAGACTTGATTGTTTTGCTTGCCGCAGGGAGCTATAATACTGCCAGCAGGGAGAGGTAAGGCAATAAATGACGATAGTCGAGATGCTAGCCAGAAATGCCAGATTGTATCCCGATGATAGCGCACTTATTGAACTCAAACCGAGCCAGAAGCTAAGAAGGGAAATCACCTGGAAGGTCTTTGATGAGAGGGCTAATAGAGTAGCCAATGCCCTCACTAGCCGAGGGGTCAGCAAGGGCGATAAGGTTGTGCACCTGATGATGAACTCCATAAACTGGCTGGAGGCGTATTTTGGCATCATCAGGACCGGGGCGTGGGCAGTTCCACTTAACTTCAGGTTCACCAGCAGCGACATTAAATACTGTGCTGATATAGCCGAAGCCAAGGTAATGATTTTGGGCGAAGAATTCAGCGAAAGGGTAGAAGCTATTCGCTCCCAGCTACCTACGATAAAGGATTATATCTTTGTCGGTCAAAATCCGCCCCAAGCCATGGAGAGCTTTGAAGATGTAATCAGCCAAGCCTCCTCGAAACCAGCAGGTGTGGGGCTGAATGATGAGGATGAGTGCGCGCTTTACTTTACCTCAGGTACCACCGGGGAACCGAAGCCGATACTGCTGACCTATAAGAACATGGAATGTGCCGCCATCACCGAGGCTTACCACCACTACCAAAGGCATGAGGATAACTTTATTATCATTCCGCCCCTGTATCATACCGGTGCCAAGATGCACTGGTTTGGCAGCCTGATTGTTGGCGGTCGGGCGACGATACTAACTGAGATAAGCCCCAAATATATCTTTGAAGCTGTCCATCAGGAGAGGGGGACAATAGTATTTCTGCTGGTACCGTGGGCTCAGGACATCCTTGGCGCACTGGACAGGGGAGAGCTGAGAAGAGGAGACTATGACCTGAGCTGCTGGCGCCTTATGCATATGGGGGCGCAACCTATACCGCCCAGCGTGGTTAGACATTGGAAGGAATACTTCCCTGACATGCAGTATGATACCAGCTACGGGCTAAGCGAGGCGACTGGACCAGGATGCATTGACCTTGGCATAGAAAACCAGCATAAGCTGGAGGCTACCGGTAAAGTTGGCTTTAACTGGGAAGTGCGTATCGTCAGTGAGAAAGGCGGGGATATGGCTCAGGGGGAGGTTGGTGAGTTAATTGTCAAGGGCAACGGGGTTATGAAAGGGTATTACAAGAACCCCCCAAAAACGGCTGAAACTATCAAGAACGGCTGGTTATATACCGGCGATATGGCTAGAATGGATAGCGAGGGTTTCATCTATATTGTCGATAGGAAGAAGGATGTAATCATCACGGGAGGGGAGAATATCTTCCCGGTGGAGGTGGAGAATGTAATCCGTAGCCATCCCAAGGTCTATGATGTCGGCGTAATTGGATTCCCCGATGAGAGGCTGGGCGAGATAGCTGGCGCTGTAATTACGCCCAAGGACGGAGTGACTCTAACCGAAGACGAGATAAATGCCTTCTGTGAGCAAGAATTACCCAGATATAAGAGACCAAAGCGCATCATATTTGACAAGGTGCCACGAAACCCGACCGGTAAAATAGAAAAGCCCAAGATGAGGCAGAAATATATTGGTATAAAGGAGAGCTTTAGAGTCTGATTGGGGAGAAGCTGTTGGTTAATTATCTAAAATTTATACGCATCCTGTTGGTTTGGGTACTCCAGCCCATTTACAGGCTGATTGTGCCGGTCCGTTGGGAAAGAGCTCATAGAGTCGACTCAGGTTGAAACCTGTTACCTTGATAAGCCTTCTTATCATCGGGCAGATACCGTTCTCGAGGTAATAATTTCTCAGGTAATAAATTGCCTCCCAGTGGTCTTTGGTTAATTCGTTTACATCTTCTTTTGCCGCATAGGCTCGGGCAACATCTTCAGTCCATCTTGCCGTTTCCTGCATAAAGCCGTTCTCATCAACCTCGTACATCTCGCCGGCGAGTTCCATCTGTGCCATGAAAATCTCATCTCCTCTCAGATAATTTAAGGCAAGAATATATTATACCTTATGGAAACTATCATATCAATTTAATAACCGTTAACCTATCCCCCTTACCCCCTTCCCTTTTTAAGGGAAGGGGGAGTAGAGGAAGAGAGGGGGATAAAGGGGGTGAGGTTGACAAAAAACCTCTACTCTCCCCAGGTAATGAAAGGCTTTTTAATACTAGCCATGGCATTAACAATTAATTCAGCCAGACCGCCGACAAAGATGCCGGATTTTTCTTTTGCCCCATAGTACTCCAAGATATCGCGGAACTGCAGTTTGCAGTTCAGGCACGGGGCACATACATATTTCTTTACTTCGGGGCCGGGCTGGTCAGCGAAGGCTTCAAGAATTTGCTTGAATTTTAGCCTGCCGGCAACATTCACCTTCCAGTCGGTGAAGTTAACATCGGACATCACGCTTAAGCCACCGCCACCACCGCAGCAGTAGTTGTCCACGCCGTGGGGCGTCATCTCGCGGAACTGGGGGCAGAGATAGCGCAGAATTCGGCGCTGGGGCTCAACTATGCCCAGGTTTCTCACAATATTACAGGGGTCGTGAAGGGTTACCGGGAAGTTGTTTTTCGATGGGTCGAATTTAATCTTACCGCTGAAGACTATGTTCTCCAGGAAGGTCATCACGCTCTCCCGCGGTATATTCAGGTCCCCGGTAAGTATCCTGTCGGCTACGGTCATAAATGCTTTGTGCTGATGCCCACACTCGCCCATGACAATCTTTTTTACCCCGAGCTTTCGGGCAATCTGGGCATGTCTGATAGCCACCTTGGCCAGCTGGACATCGTCATAGAAGATACCATAGTTGACACCGTCGTATCCCCCTACTTCCGATGAGAGCGTCCAGCTGACTTTGGCAGCATTGCACAATATACTGAAGGCGATGACGCTCTCTGGGAAGGAGACAATGTCACCGGCGCTGTGAATTAATAGAATGTCAGCGCCTTTTTTGTCCCAAGGCGTCGACGCTTTAAGACCGGTGGCTTCGGTAAACTCCTCATCAAGAAACTCAAAGTTGTCTATAGCCACATTCGGCCTCAGCCCGGTAGGGGAGCCAACCTCAAGCTGGAGCACCGTTCCCTTCTCGTGGAGCTCCTTCGGTGCCCAGCCCAGTTCCTGGCTGAAGAGTTTGCGCAGTTCACGGGTGATAAGGCCGTTATCAACGCCCAGAGGACAGGTCTGGGCACAGCGTCGGCAGAGATTACAGCGATAGCTGAGCTCGTAGAGTCTGGTTATGGTGGTCCAGTTAAGCTCAATATCTCTTTTATTGAGCTTGGCAAGTAGCTTCCCGCCGGGCTTTAAGTATTTGTTAACCAGACGCCGGAAGATTTCGGAGCGATAGGTGGGACGATAGAGCTCATTCTTGCCGCTGGCAAGGTAAATGGGACAGGCATCACAGCATGTCTGGCACTGGGC